>JAAYGB010000035.1 GCA_012727955.1 Bacillota bacterium | reverse complement strand
TCGTACAACAGTCGATCCCCCAGCAGTGACTCAAACCATTCAATTCCCCTGTCAACTTCCTGGGGGTCGACGGTTTCCATCACCTTGGTGAGAAGCAGCTGGTCAACCTGCCTACCGGTGGTTCCCAAGGTCTTTACCGTCGGAATCAGATGGAAGAAGCCGGTTTCCATTCCCATGGAATGTCCGCCGTAGATTCCAAAGACCTCGTTGCGCATGGTAGTAACGGCTTGGCTGGCTCTGAGCCAGTCAATTACATCGGCAACTGTTTCGGGATCGTCGACATCGCCGACGATGCGGTGGGTGCGGATGCCAGCCTGGCGCAGTGCTCCATCGGTGGCCAACAGCCCGACGTTGCCGGGGAACTTCCCGTTGTTGTTGGACAAGCTTAAGACAGGAATGTCTCTGCCAATGGAGTTGAGGAAGGGCCATGCCAAGAAGGGGAAATTCCAAACGTTGTAGCACATGATTACCTGCTTACAGCCGGCCCTAGATAGCTCCTCGCCCACCCTTTGTGCAATCCGCACATCGGTAATGGTGTCGGAGCCAACGACGATTTCAGGAGCGGTTCCATCGACGTTGACCAGTTCTTGCTTAATTACCTCAGCCCATCGTCGTACCGTCTGCATGTTCAGTTCTTTATTCGGTTCATAAGCGCTGGGACGTTCGTCGTCCATCAAGACCAGTCCAATTGGGGTTGAACGCATAGGTATCCCTCCTAAAGAACCCTCGAAATTGTACTTTGCTTCCTGGTTACCTAACTTCCCCACAAGTGGAATTATCCTCTTTTTCTTCATTGGCTATCTCCAATGAAAAGCACCCCTTCCTCCCGAAGGGGAAAGGGGTGCCTCTTGGTCACGTTAGACATGAACGATATGGTACGACGGTTTGTACTACCCGTTGACTTCCCGCTGCTGTGCCTTGCGGGGATCTTGAACCAGAAAGACAAGCCAAAGGAGAGCTAGGACGTTGGCTGCCAAGGCCCCGATGAAAGTGGCGTTGTAACCAAAGGCTCCTGCCAATGACCCTCCGATGGCAGGGGCTAATAAAGTGATGGGAGCCAACCAGGTATTTAGAATCCCGGCATAGGTGGCCCGCATGGTTTCCGGAGCATATTCCATCACAATCGCCAACCGGGAGACGCCGGTGAAGGCCATCGAAGCCCCCAGGAACAGGAAAGCGGCTCGATACAGGTTCAAGCTGGCCGGGAACAGCGGAAGTGTTACGGCTGTACCACAGGCGAGGGCAGATAAGATAAAATTGACCTTATGCCCGTAACGGTCTGCCAATTGGCCGCAGAAGGTGGTGGCCAGTATTTGCCCCGCGGTCATTAGGATGGTGAAGTGCCCGGCATAGGAAGTGGGCAAGTCTAGACGCTCCAGGCCGGCAACGGTAAAGAAGGCCAAGGCCATGGTTCCTAAGGTGAGCAAGGTCATTGCGATGATAAAGCTGAGAAATCGCCTGTCGGATCTGAAGATTCTCGGCACGTTTTGCCAATAGGTAATAAATCCTCCCGCCAGGGGCGACTTCTTAGCCGGGGGTTCCTTGGTAGCAAAGGCAAAGGTCACCCAACTACAGCCGTAGAAGAAAAAGCTCAGGAGAAACAACAGGGCAAAGTTGGTAGGAAAGCTGCCGGTAGCCAGAACCTTGCTGGACAACCAACCGGCACCCAGACCCAAGAACCCACTGACAAAGGCTCTGGTAGCAAAGAGGCTGCCCCGCCGGTTGTTGGGAATCACTCGGGCGACAAAATCGGTCCAGGCTGCCGCCGACATTCCATCAAATAAACTGGAGGCAAAGATGATCCCTAAAAAGATCCACAGCATTAATGCAGCCTCAACACCCCGGAAGATAAAAACCACCGCAGCGAGAAACAGCCAGGAAGAGCGATGGATTCCACTCATCAGGAGAATATATGGTTTGCGCCGCTCCAGTCTTTCCACGTAACTGGCACTGAGCAGCTGGGGAAGTAGCCAACCAATGGTCAGCAATGAGGGAGTGATCCCGATAATCACCGGTGAAGCACCGAGCTCCCGGGCGAAGGCAGTGAGCACCGTGGCCGGCAATGAGATGTTTGAGGCAATGAAAAACAAGATGCCTTCAATCAAAATTCCATAGTAATTCCGATCCTTCACATAGGCGGTTTCCTCGGTTTCAACCTGGGATGTACGCCTCAGACGGGGCGACATGGCCATGGCTGCAGTCCTCCTAAAAGATTTATGATGAATTTACAAACAAGAAAGTAGTATGCACTAGATATGCACCGATAAGCTTATTCTCTATTTCACGAATTTCAACCTTCTCGCCGAGACAAGAATCGGCTTTGGTGATTGTGTCCGGCAATGGTAAAGAAGGCCAATAAGGACCTGGATGGCCCTAGCTTGCTATCCAGCATCGGTCCCGAGGTCCTGAAGGGAGTGGTATGGTGTCTGGACAAAATTGGGAAAGCTGTGATGACGATGTAAAGTTATTCCTGTTGGATCTAGTGGAAGGACTGAGGAGTCAACTAGGGAGCCAGCTGACTGGGATCTACCTTCATGGCTCCTTGGCCATGGGAAGTTACTACCGCCCCAAGAGCGATATGGATCTAATCGTGGTTGTTAAGAAACCCTTGGGACCTGAATTGGCTGAGGACCTAGGGGTTGCGGTTGCCACCCATGCAATTGGTAGGCCCAGCGTTGGAAGCATCGAGCTCAGTGTGATCACCGCAGAGGTGGCCAAGAAAGTGCCGGTGCCAACGCCCTTTGAGGTGCACTATAGTTCCCAGTGGCACGAGCAAATCCTGCGGCGAGAAATTGACTATACCAAAGAACGCACAGATTCGGATCTGCTATCCCACTTGACCTATGTCCTACAGCGGGGAATCTGCCTGTTTGGGAAGCCCATAGCAGAGGTCTTTGGAGCGGTGGGCTGGGAGCACTTCATGGCTTCTGTTCTGGCGGACTGTCAGTGGATTTTGGAGGGGGATCATATTCTGGAGTCACCCTACTACGGCGTCCTTAACCTTTGCCGTGTTTTGCAGCTATGCAGTGAAGATAGTCAGAGGGTATACAGCAAGGATGAAGGCGGCGAATGGGGGCTGGCACACTTGCCCCGGGAATACCATCCAATCATCCAGCAAGCCCTTGCGGTTTACCGCTCTGCAGATGCGGTAACGGAGGAAGAGAGAGCCACTGGGGGTAGGGATTGGGACCAGGAGCAACTTCTTGCCTTCAGTGACTATGCCCGTTGGCGGCTGGAAGGATTGATGGAATCCTGCCAAGGGGATGGGACAGGATGACGTACCCATTATATATCGTCACTGGAGCGCCGGGGGCTGGTAAGTCCAGCGCTGTGAAGGCCTTTGTCGGTCTTGCCAAGGAGTATATAGCCTTTGATATTGACTGGCTGGCAGTCCCGGCATCTAATCTCTGTGGGAAGGACATCTTTACCGATGCATCGACCTGGCCAGCTTATAACCAGCTCTGGTTTGAGGTCCTGCGTTGCGTTTATCGCAACGGCCTGACTCCCGTGCTCTTTGCACCCATTAGTCCCGAGGACGTTGGGGAGGAGGATCTACCTCGGTGGTGCCGTGGGGTGGAGTGGGCTTTGTTGGATTGCGATGATGCCACTAGGAGGAGGCGGCTGACAGAGAGACCAGACTGGGATGACACAATGATTGCCTACGCCATGGAGGATGCTGGCCTGCTGCGTCGGGCTGTCTCCCGTCGGATCAATACGGCCCTGAAGGATCCCGCTGCAGTTGCGGAAGAGATTTTACGTTGGCTTGAGCAGTCCAGGGCGAAGGTCTTCTAGCGCAACAGCCGGTGGACAAGCCCCTGGCCAACAGCATCGCCGATGGTGCAGAGGAGAGCTCCTTTGAGATTAGTGCTGCTTGATCCTTAACCCAATCTTGTATGCAATGGCCAAAGACATCAGTGGCAGTGCACCGACGATAATATACGTTGACCACCTTTCCTCAACGAACATGCGGGTTTGCCACCAAATCCTGGGCATTGCCAGGACATCCTGCGCTTGCCATACCTCTTTATCCCCAATACAGAAGACATACTTACCTGTGTCCCCCGTGGGATCGAAGACAGCAAGATAGTATGTACCGGTAGTCGGAGCAACGATATTCAGGGCTTGTTTTACCCAATACCGAGTCTGGGTAAAGGGTTCAAACATCACTTTGGGTTTGTCGCCTTGGTAGGCAGCGACCAGGACATCCTCGTCACCCTTGGTGTCGAGGATTTGCTGGTAGTCCTTGTCTTCCGGTGCCGGGTGCAGCTGTGGCCCGATCAGGGCAAAGGCCGGACTGAAATTCTTCAGGCGGTCTAGTTTGGGAATCAGCATCGAGCCAGAGATTCGATCCCCCTTTTTCGCAGTGAATCGGTAGTAGTCGACCTCTCCTGGGTAAGTCAACTGGGAATAGGCGGCCCAGGATATCTTGTGATCTGGGACCACAATGGGTTGGGAACGACTGGCAGGGCCAGAGGTATCTAAGGGTCTATGGGCACAGGCCACCGTCGGTAGGGCCAGTACTATCCCCAGGGCTAGGCAGCAGGCTTGAATGAGCGAAAAACCAGTCATAGAAATCCCTCCCGGTGGGGTTATTATGCCCGGGACTTGGCTGGTAAATCACCGCCAGACCCTATGCCTATACAGGGGAGGTTGTAGGGAAGAGGAAATCGAGGATTCAGAACCTATCAAGGGAAGTTACAGGTAGCAAGGGACGAAGAAAAGGCGGTGATCTGCAATGGCAGAGCTTGTGACGGAAAGAGATATTGCGCTAGCTATAGAGAAGCTGGGCTTGTCGGGCAAGCCCGTTTGTATCCATTCCTCATTGCGCTCCTTTGGCTGGGTGGAAGGGGGAGCCAAGGCAATCATCCAGGGTTTTTTGAACCAAGGCTGCACTATTTTGGTGCCGACCTTCTCCTGGAGGTATGCCGTTCCTCCTCCAGCCGATGATCGGCCCGCTCGAAACGGCTGGGATTACAAGGTATATCCTGGAAGGACCAGTGGGGTCGATTTGATCTTTACCCCTGCCAGCAATGAGTTGGACCGGGAAGACATGGGAGCAATTCCAGAGGCGGTATTGAGCATGCCCTCTCGGGTTCGAGGCAATCATCCTTTGTGTTCCTTTACTGCTCTTGGACCCTTAGCGGAAAGGATAGTGGCGGATCAGCGTCCCCTCGATGTTTATGCTCCCTTTGCAGCGCTGGCTGACGAAAAGGGCTTCGTTGTCCTGATGGGCGTTGGCTTTGACCGGATGACCCTCCTGCATTTCGCTGAAAAGTTGGCGGGACGCAATCTCTTTCGGCGTTGGGCCAATGATTTGCAGGGAAGCCCGATGGCAACGGAAGTGGGCGGCTGCTCCGACGGATTTACTAAGTTCGAAGCGGTCCTATCACCCTTTACGCAGCGGTTAGAGGTGGGAGGCAGTCTGTGGAGGGTACTGCCCGCGAGGCAGGCACTGGACACAGCAACCCAGGCGATCCGAGAGGATCCGGGTATTACTCACTGTGGAGATGCCCAGTGCCAGCGTTGTAACGACGGCGTCCAAGGCGGACCAATTCTCTAAGAGATTGAGACATCAACCAGGGGCACCGCCTTTCGCGTATAGCGCTTGGGTGGTCCCCGGGCTAGTTTCGGGGCTAGTTATATCCTGTCCAATTGAGCCAGGGCAGCCCGCAGGAACTCGTCCCGCCGCTCTGTAGCCCCCGGTACCGTCGGGGCCCACCCAGCCAGGCTTGTGGGGGTATTCAGGGCGGCAACGAGATCCCAGTACGGAAGATTCTCAGCTTCCCTACCGGCTGCCTCTTGCCACCCCTCAAGTGCTTCATGGGCGGCCCGGAGACCGAAATGCAGCGCCCCCTCAAGCCGGAGATTACCTAGATCCACGCCATAGTGGCCGGCGCCTGCCCCTTCCCAGTCGATGATTCCGACGACGGTACCCTTGTCCCACACAGCGTTTTCGATGGCGAGATCGCAGTGGACAAACACCGTCTGGTCAACGGGCACATGGAGCTCTTTGAGTCGTTCCTCTGCTCTTTGGATCAGTGGTGTGGTGTCGATTGACATCAGTTTCTCTCTAGTTCCATCCTCAGACCATCCCGGTCGTTGGCTCAGCACCTCGGTGAGAATTTCCTCCTGCTCGGATGGTGAAGCCGCCTGGTAGCGGGCTGCCCACCGGCGCTCGGTGATGAAGTCTTCCCCCTGCCGGGGACGGGTCCGCAGTGGCAAGTTCGGGCGTGGCGATAGGGGAATGCCATGTAACTTGGCTGCAGCCGCTCCCAGGCTTCGCAGGGAAGTCACGTCCGGGGGTCTAGGAGTACCTGGCAAGGCCGTTGATAGGATTGCTAATACTCCCGTTTCAGTCCCATCAAGATCCGCTGCCAGCAATCGAGGTGCTGGGATTCCGTGCTCCTCGGCAAAGGTGAGGCCGGCAGCCTCGCAGGCAAAGGCCTCCCGCATCGTAACATCGGTAATGCGATAAGCCGAGGTCGCGGCAGGTCCAATCTTCAGTACCGCATCAATGGTTCCGCGCCGGTGTTTGATGCGCAAGAGCCAGGGTCCTCGCTCCTTGGCATTGGCGCGAAGAGCTTGGATCTCGATTATCTTCCCATCGGTATCTACGGCTTTAGCCGCCCATGCTAGAAGGAGTTTCATCGACTGTCCTTCGGGTAACATGCTGGTTCCGATACCTCCTCGATCTGTTACCTAGTGGTCTACGTCCAAGACTGTATGAATTGAGTATCGCCGGGGAAGTTCCTGCAAGGAAATCCAAGAGCTGTTGCTATCTGCCCCTTTGGACGCAGACTTCCCTCCAGCGCATCAACCAGTGGAACTGCTGATCAAGAAAGGCGTGGCCCACGGAGTCAAGCCCGAGGCACTCGATAATAGTTGCCTGCAGTTGGTAGTGATTAATCGCGATTAGATCGTAGATTGCCAGAAGCTCGGCATCGCTGATCTGTCGCTGCTGAGTGTATCCAGTGCAGAAGCGCTCAACCATGCGTTGGGTTTTTTCGTATCCAGACACATCGAACCGGAAGTAATCGGTGCTGTCGCAGATCAGCATCACATCAAAGACTGGGAAGGCATCGGCAGCAGCGTCGAAGTCAAAGAGCACGTATCTGCCATCAGCGGTACGGAGCATATTCCCGGCATGGTAATCGCCATGGCAAAATCCCCGGGGAAGGTTCGCTGCAGTTTTCCATAGGGCGTCGCCATACTCCGACAGCATCCTTATCTTGGTTTTGTCGAAACCCTTTCGATTTAGGAGGTCGATGTATCGGTCGATGAAAAAGGGCTTGGCGTGAGCTATTGGGGACCCCCTATACTCTTGCATCAGGTTGTGGAGCTGGCCAGTCTGCTTGCCGATGGCTTCGATATCACTATCAACCTCCGGTTCCCTACCTTCAATGTAGTCGTAGAGGACGGCAATCCGATCACCTTCCTGGGAGCTTGCAAACAAATCCGAAGAGCGGTTAGGCAAGCTCCGAAGTGTGGTCGATGCCTATGATTCCGGCCTTGCCGAGAGGTTGTCCGTTGCTGAGCGATGGGCCCTTCCCTTGGTGATGGCTGGCCAACCCTTGTGGTCCCTGGGTGGGTGGATCGCCTGTTTAGACGATGAGAGGGCTGCCCGTGGCTATGCCTCTGGGATGATCGCAGAGGTAGATTGGGCGCTGCAAATCATCGATAACCTGGGCCCTTGGCAGGAAGCTATGGTTTAGGCTGCTGCCGATTCTACCGGCAGTTGAGTGGGGAAATATGGGAACTCAACCACCCGTTGATAGCCCTGAAGGGATCAGCGTGTTATCCTGACACCAGACAGTGGGCACTGTACTTAGTCAGATTCAAAGGGAAATGGGGGATGGGGAGATGCTAAATCTCCGGAAAATTGGAGCCTATATCTCCAGACTGCGCAAGGAACGGGATCTAACTCAAATGGAGCTGGCCGACCAACTGAACGTCACCCACCAGGCGGTTTCCAAGTGGGAACGGGGAGAGTCTTTGCCGGATATTGGAACGCTGCCTTTGATTGCAGAGTTTTTCCAAACGACGGTGGATGATCTCCTTCATGGCGGTGAAGTCCAGGAGGATCGGGGTTCAGGGCTGGGAACCATAGTAACGGAAATAGCGGAGAACCGACCGGAGCGGGTTGCGGAACTGGTAAACTCCGGCGAAGTGAAGATAGAGGATCTGCCTGAGCTGGCACCGATGATTAAGGCCAGTGACCTCCATCGGGTTACAGAAAAGCTGGATCGTAATTTATTGACCACTGAACTTATCCGACGCCTGGCTCCCTTTCTCGGCTCGGAAACGCTGGATCAGCTAGTTTGCCACTTTAAGGATAGCGACGTTGAGTTTGAGGTGATCCGTGACCTAGCTCCCTTCCTCGGAAAGAAAACCTTGGCTGCTATGGTTGACAAGGTTGCCGATGGGGAGATGAGCGGGAAGATGGTCAGGGCTGTAGCACCCTTTCTCGATAGAAAGCAGCTGGATCGATTGGTGGAAAGGGTAACGGAAGGCAGCTTAGACTGGGACATTATCCAATCCTTGGCGCCCTTCCTCAGCAGGGAAAGCCTCGGCCGCCTGGTTGATCAGACCGTGGCCGGTGAGCTGGATTACAGAAAACTCGCCCAGTTGGCGCCCTTCTTGGATAGAGGGCACCTAGACCGGCTGGTCCGTGAGGTTGTGGAAGGTAACCTGGACTGGCACATCCTGAGGCAGCTGGCGCCCTTTCTCAGTCAAGAGACCTTAAGTTATCTTGTCAATCAGGCAGTGGAGGGGGAGCTGGACCCTGAGCAGCTGATGGGCTTGGCACCCTTCCTGGACAGGGATACCATCACCCGGATGTTGGAGGAAATTGAGATCGAGAAGTTGGATGGAGATTTCCTGGTGCACCTGGCACCCTTTACCGATAAGGCAGTGCTGTCTAATCTGATCAACAGGTTGATTGGACGTTAACACTTCTTGGGCCTGGAAAGGGGAGGCGGCTACCCAATAGTGATAGCCAACCTCCCCTTTTTCGCTTTCCAACCACCAATTCAGAAATTTGAGCTTTTGGTGTTGACATTTTCTCACCTACGACATATACTAAGATTGTCACAGGGGATACCCTACGGGGTACCGTACCCGATAGGAGGTTTGGGAGTCACTCTTGCGTGGTAAGATCCAAGGTCCGTTGAATTGGGAGGTGCTCCACTGTGGCTCGAACTAGCGGCAGGGCCCGTTCCTGGTGCATGATTGGCAAGGCCGTACAGTTCCTCACCTTGGGACTATTGGGAACGGTAAGTTGTGGTTCGAAGGGCTTGGTAACAGACTGGACGTAAAGGTATCTTGTCGGGATCCTAGGTCCGGTTATCGCTTTGGAATTTGCATACATTAATCAGGGGGGAAAGACATGCCGGTAGAGCTCACTGACAATAAGTTTAACTCTGAAGTTTTGGAAGCTGAAGGCGTAGTGCTAGTTGACTTTTGGGCACCCTGGTGTGGTCCCTGTCGGATGGTGGGACCCATCGTCGATAAGCTGGCGCAGACCTACGCGGGTAAGGCCAAGATTGCTAAGTTGAATGTCGATGAAAATCCCTATACTGCATCCCAGTTTCAGATTATGAGCATTCCGACGATGATGATTTTCAAGGATGGCGAGCTGGTCGATCAGTGGGTGGGTGCAATGCCTGAGCAGGCAATTGTGGAAAGACTGGAGCGGCAGCTATCGGTAACTGCTTAGGGAAAGTTATCAGGGTAGCGGTTTGGGGTCCATCGGTTACCCGGTGGACCCACCTGTGTGATGACAACTGGAGGAGAAAGTGAGAGAAGCGATATGGTGCAGACAAGCAAGAATTTTGCTCCTCCTGAATCGGCCCGAGATGACCTGATTGCCCGGCTGAAACGGATTGAGGGTCAGGCTCGGGGCCTTCAGAAGATGATCTTAGAGGAGCGCAGTTGTGAAGAGATTGCCACCCAGATGGCAGCGTTGAAGGCCGCGGTCGCCAAGGCGGGAACGGTGCTTCTGAGCACCCATTTGGTGGATTGTGTCACCCGGGACCTTGAGGCGGGGCGGCCAATTGATGATATTCAATCTCGGTTTATTAATTTGTTTGGAAAACTGACCTAGCTACAGGAAGTGAGATTCTGGCTGGTTGCCGCTGCAGTGTCAGCGGTTTTTCTTTAGACTCCAGAGACTTTTTAGGTGGTGACCGAACCATGCATGCTGCGCAGTACGACCTGGCTATTGTTGGCTGTGGACCCGCAGGATTGTCGGCCGCGATTAATGCCAAGATCCGCAAGCTAGATTTTGTTCTCTTTGGGACGGAGTTCTGCAGCCTTAAGCTTCATCAGTCACCGATAGTAGACAACTACTTAGGCTTTCCTCATATCAATGGGGAAGAGCTGCGACAACAGTTCCTCAGGCATGTTGAGACTATGGGGATTGAGATTACCCGCAACAAAATAACTAATATCTTTCCTGCTGACCAAGGATACACTCTCTTGGGCAAGGATGGCACTGCTTATCTGGCAAGTTCCGTGATCCTGGCTACTGGGGTTGCCTATAGTCAGATGCTGCCCGGGGAAGGGGAGTTTGTCGGGCGGGGGGTTAGTTACTGTGGTACCTGTGATGGGCCCCTCTACCGGGGGAAGAACGTAGCAGTGATTGGGTACACCCAAGAGGCAGAAAGCGAAGTCGAGTATCTAGCGAGAGTGGCCAATCACGTCCACTATTTTGTGCGTTACCGGCGCCAACCCCAGCCCTTACCGGCCAACGTTACCTTGAGCCATATCCCGGTATTGCGTTTTGAAGGCAATGGGTACCTGGAGGCGGTGGTGACCAAAGAGGGGTTGCAACCGGTGGATGGAGTTTTCATTTTCCGGGATGCGGAACCGCCGGGTCAGCTGCTCCTCGGGGTGCAGGTTCAGGACCAGGCGGTGGTGGTTGATAGAAACCTACAAACCAATTTGCCGGGAGTCTTTGCTGCCGGCGATATCACCGGACGGCCCTGGCAGCTGGCCAAGGCCATCGGTGAGGGAAACGCAGCAGCTCTCCAGGCAGCGGAGTATTTGCGTTCCCTGAAGCAGCGCCAAAATGACCTAGTTTCGCAAGCGGTCTGAACTGGTCAGCATAGCGCCTTTGACCCAGCCCCAAGGGCTGGGTTTTTGCCTTTAGGGATGGAAACGAGCCAGCGTTTTCTTAGAGCTTGCTGTGTCAAGGAGATAGGGTGTCAATAGCGAAGTTGGGATTGTCTGTTAATACCATCGGTTGAAGATTCATGAGGGTGCGGCCTCTCAAAAAAGGAGACGCATTGCTCTACAGATTTTCCAATGTGACGACATCGAAGGCTTAAAGAAACCAAGCCCGCATTAGGGGGGAAGGGAATGCTTCTTGATAGTAGAGAAGGGGTCGTCAAGCTGATTAAAAGCCTTGAGAGGAAGCTGACAACGGAAAGACTTGCCAGATATTGGACTGGTTTCCACGGGATGCCCTTCGCCCTGTATGATGCCAATAATGTCTTCCTCGACGCTCATCCCAATCCCCCAGATGGTTTCGCTGCAGAGGACGGTATCTTCGTTGGTGAGCGGACCAGGGATTTCGTGGGCAACACCGTGATCGAGCTTAACGGGGAGTACACTGCCCTTTGGGATATATCAACGGTTTCTTCAGTGATCTCAGAGGAGAGACTCTTCTCATTGATTGTTCACGAAATGTTTCATGGCTTCCAGCTTAGAGTAGGCGACAAACGTTTTGCCAATGAACTTCTCCTGTGCCAGTACCCCTTTGAAAGCAAGAACATCGGATTAAGAATTAAGGAACGGGAGTGGCTGGTCAAGGCGGTATTTGCAGAAACGGCCTTGGTGCGTCGGGAGTACACCGCTAGGTTTGTTTCCTTAAGGGAGGAACGACGCTCGTTGATCGGCGATTACCTGACCTATGAGCTGGGACTGGAGAGTATCGAGGGCACTGCCACCTATGTTGAATTCCAGGCATTCATGGAGGAGACCCAGCTGCCCAAGGATTACTTAGCTGCCAAGTATGGTTATCGGCTGGCAGGAGAAATCGACAGGTTAGAGGATTTTCGCCCTTCCTGTTACCCATCGGGAATGTTCATTTGTCTGCTGCTTGATTCCTTAGACCCGAACTGGCATCATGAGTATACCCTATCCTCCTTGTATCTGTATGACTTCCTGGTTCAACGGACGATGGCAGATAGAAGAGATATGAAAGTCGATAATAGGGAGTGCCTCGGAGCGGAAACCATGGCTAGACACCTCATTGCGGAGTACACAGAAAATAAGAGGAAGTCTATCGATGATTTTGAGAGATCCGGGGGCTATCGGGTGGTCCTAGAAGGCAATATGGGCCTTTCGAAATTCGACCCGATGAATATCGTGAGCGTTGACTCCATGGCTTTGCATAAGCACTTTCTTGAGGTTAGTTATGGAGGCGGGACTATCTTCCTCGACCAATCGGCACTGGCCATCATCTCCAAGGACAATTTGCACAAGATCCAGGAGCTCCATGTATTTGTGCCCCGCAAGCCCAGGCCAAGGGGTGACAGAGTGTGGCTTGAGGACATTGGTTGCATCAAAGGAACACTAAGGGAGAGAAGCGGAGTTTTTCTCGTTGAATTGTCCGGTGAAGATATAGAAAACCGACCCGTGGGATAGACCACCTAAGAAATGGAGACACAGTAGGATGCCGATTTTTCAGTATGGAACCAGAGAAATAGATTATCTCAGAAGCAGGGATGAAAAGCTGGGGGCAGCCATCGAAAGGATCGGGATGATTGAACGAGAGGTGATTCCCGATCCCTTTAAGGCCATAATCTCCAGTGTTGTTGGCCAGCAGATTTCCCAGAAGGCCGCCGATACCGTTCGTACACGATTAACCAACTTGGTCGGTGAGATCACACCGGAAAGTATCGTCCAGGCCAGTATAGATGAACTTCGCAGCTGTGGGTTGTCCGCGAGAAAGGCCAGTTATATCAAAGGGATTGCCGATGCTGCTGTGTCAGGAGAGGTGGACTTTGCTAATTTACATACCTTGACCGATGAAGAGATTATCCGTCGGCTCACGTCTTTAAAGGGAGTCGGTATTTGGACAGCGGAAATGGTGTTGATTTTCTCCCTGGGCCGCATGGATGTGGTCAGCTACTCAGATTTAGCCATTCGCCGGGGGATGATGAAGCTGTATGGCCTGGAGGAGCTCACCA
Source organism: Bacillota bacterium (assembly GCA_012727955.1). Lineage (NCBI taxonomy): Bacteria > Bacillati > Bacillota > Bacillota bacterium. The sequence continues at coordinate 13,882 of JAAYGB010000035.1, read as the reverse complement.
AGGAGCAGTTCAACCAGTACCGAACCAGGTACTCACCCTATGGCTCTGTGGCCTCATTGTACCTTTGGCGCCTGGCGGGGCAATAATCGGATCCCGGCCCCTGACAGTGTGCCTTTTTGCGAGGTGATTGTCTTGAAGGCAGTCACCTTTTCTTGTGTGCCCGGCAGGGTCAGTGGCTATATGGTGAAAGTCCAGAGCGGGGGTTGGTAGTAGACCTACCGTTAGCTGAAGACAAGGGTGTCCGTCGTGAGGCGGAATCTGAAGGAGTCGGAAGCAAACTCCTGGCCCTAGGAACACATCCCTCGGCTCCATCCGAGGCACCCATATGAGGCCGTCGTATCCGGGTGAGATTCCAAGACAAATCAAAGCCCGAAACTGCCAAGAGATACGGTGGTAAATGGGATGGGTTTATGGGAGGAAAGTCACTGACATGACCCGGGGAGGTCTGTCGGGGGTCGACTAAGTCGACAGCCGAACCGACAGAAGTCAGCAGAGGTCATAGTACCAGGCTCAGGTACCGGAGTTTGGGAAGGACCGAACGCGAAGCGAGGAACGGAGGTGTCAGACTCGATGAGTACGTGGAGACAGCTGAAGCTCCCCTTTGGGACTCCTGTACGGGAGGTAGCGGTGAAGCCGCAAGGGTCCGACAGGAAGCCGAGCGTACCCGCGGCGTCTGGACACCAGAAGTTACGCGGAGCACCAGGTCCGGATTTGATGGAGCAAGTGGTAGCAAGCAACAACGTTGTGCGAGCACTGAAGCAGATAGAGCGAAAGAAGGATAAAGCTTCAGGAATCGACGGCATGCAGGTAACAGAACTGCGCCCTTATCTCGAAGCTAAGAGAGCAGCTGCTTGCCGGAGAATACGGGCCGCAACCGGTCAGACGGACGGAAATCCCCAAGGACGGAGGCGGGAAGCGGCAGCTGGGGATTCATACAGTGCTCGATCGTTTCCTCTGAGGGAGCTAACCAGCCGCCGCTGGTCTATTGCCATGAGCCGGCGCATCGAATTGGTGAACCGGTACCTGCGGGGATGGCTCGGATACTTCCGCATAGCCGACGCCAAAGGCCACCTGGAACCTATTGCCGGCTGGCTCCGGAGGCGTCTGCGTATGTGTCAGTGGAAGCAGTGGAAGCGATGCGGCACCAGACTCCGCCACCTGCGGAGCCTGGGGATTGCGGAAGAGGAGGCCCGGAAACTCGCCTTTTCTCGCAAAGGCTGCTGGGCCCTATCCAACACGCCGCAACTGAATATGGCCTTGGACAACCAATACTGGCTGTACCAAGGCCTGATCGACTTGGTACCTACGTATCTTGCGAGCCGTTAGAGCTTAAGCGAACCGCGCAGTACGGGACCGTACGCTGCGTGGTGTGAGAGGACGGCGGGGCGACCCCGCCTCCTACTCGATTACCTAGGATGCCATGATCCTTCAGTTGAGGTTGACTTTTCCAGGGCAGGGGATATCTGAAGGCAGGTTGAAGCTATACTAGGTACCAGGAATAAGTGTGCAGGTAGGTTGGAGGAGGACCTGTGGTGGCCTATAAAGACTTACGGGAATTTATTGCTCTTCTGGAAAAACAGGGAGAGTTGGTTAGGATCTCAACTCCCGTGGATCCGGAACTGGAAATTACCGAAATCACCGATCGGGTCTCCAAACGCGGAGGTCCGGCCCTGTTGTTTGAAAACGTCAAGGGTTCTGAGTACCCGGTGCTGATCAATACCTTTGGGAGTTACCATCGGATGGCACAGGCCCTGGGGGTGGAAAGACTCAGCGATATTGGCGATGAAATTCTCCAGTTTTTTGATACATCCACCTATAGCGGCTTCGTCAACCAAGTAAAGGTGGCTCCGAAGCTACTGCAACTGGCGGGAATTTTCCCCAAGCGGGTGAAGAAAGCTCCCTGCCAAGAGGTAATCGAACATAATCCCGATTTGACAAAACTACCGGTACTGAAATGTTGGCCCCAAGACGGGGGACGCTTCATCACCCTGCCTTTAGTTGTGACGAGAAATCCCCAAACGGGACAGTGCAATCTGGGGATGTATCGCATGCAGGTGTATGATGCTAAGACGACGGGAATGCATTGGCATCTACACAAGGATGGTAGGGAAAACTTTATCGATGGGACCAAGGAGACCGACAGGATTCCTGTCAGTGTCGCCCTGGGAGGCGATCCAGCTACCATCTATGCCGCTACTTCACCGATGCCCCGAAACATCAGCGAGTACTTGTTTGCTGGATTCTTGCGGAAAAAGGGTGTCGAAGTAGTTAAGTGTATCACCAATGACCTTGAGGTTCCAGCCAATGCAGAATTTGTCCTGGAGGGTTATGTCGAGAAGGGTGATTTGCGGCGGGAAGGTCCCTTTGGGGATCATACAGGATACTATTCCCTGGCCGATGACTATCCGGTCTTTCATGTCACCTGTATTACCCGACGGAAGGAGCCCATCTATCCCGCTACCATTGTGGGCAAGCCGCCGATGGAAGACTGTTATCTGGCTAAGGCGACGGAACGGATTTTCCTGCCCATCCTCAAATTACAGTTTCCGGAGCTGGTGGACCTAAATCTGCCCCTGGAGGGTGTGTTCCACAACTGTGCCATTGTCTCCATTCGCAAGCGGTACCCTGGACAGGCCAAAAAGGTGATGCATGGCATCTGGGGAATGGGCCAAATGATGTTTACCAAGATGATTATTGTCGTCGATGAAGATGTCGATCCCCATGATCTGTCCACGGTAATGTGGAAGGTCTTTAATAACATTGATGCCAAGCGGGATGTGGTGATCGTCGATGGTCCCTTGGATGCCTTGGATCACGCCTCACCCTTGCGCCACTATGGACACAAGATGGGTATCGATGCCACCAAGAAATGGCCCGAGGAAGGGCACCCTCGGGAGTGGCCCGATGAGATCATCATGAGCCCAGAGATCAAGGCCTTGGTTGACAGAAAGTGGGATCAGTATGGCATCGACTAATTTAGCTTCCGTCGCGAAAAGGGCCAAGCTCTACGGAGATTTGGTGATGTTTCGCCACACCCTGTTCTCCTTGCCCTTCGCGGGTATTGGGGCGCTGTTGGGAGCCCGGGGAATTCCCACGGGATGGGACACTTTCTGGATTTTGGTGGCAATGTTTGGTGCCCGCAATGGAGCTAACGCCTTGAATCGTCTGGTGGACAAGGACATCGATCTAGCTAATCCCAGAACCCGAAGTCGTCACCTTCCCCAGGGCCTAGTCAAGGAGTGGGAAGTGCTCCTGCTGGTAATTGTGGGATTCTCGCTGTTTGTTCTGGCGGCAGCGATGCTAGATCCTCTGTGCCTGCTGCTCTTGCCGATTCCCTTGGTGATTTTTATCATCTACTCCTACACCAAGCGGTTTACCTGGTTGTGTCATTATGTCCTGGGAGCGGCCAGTGGTGGTGCCCCGGTGGGAGCCTGGATGGCCGTTACCGGACGGATTGAGCTGCCGGCCCTGGTGTTGGGAGCCGCGGTGGCCCTGTGGGTTGCGGGCTTTGACATCATCTATGGTACCTTAGACATTAAGTTTGATCGCAGCTTTGGCATCCATTCCGTTCCCGCTCGATTCGGCGCAAAACGGGGACTACAGATTGCCGCCCTGTCCCATTTGGGCACCATTGTTGGTTTGGTGATCACGGGTTTGTGGATGGGTTTGGGGTGGATGTATTGGATTGGAATCGTCATCGCCGCGGTGCTGTTGTGGTGGGAACACCGCTTGGTCAGTCCCGATAATCTGACCCACGTCAAGCTGGCGTCCTATAATGTCAATGAGGTGTTGGCACCGCTGTTGTTTGGGTTCACCTTAGCTGATGTTCTCCTGCGGTGGGTTTTGGTGTGATACGCGGGGAAGATAGTTCGGCTTAAGTCAGAGACGACCATGGAGGGTGAGGAATGAAATGAGTGGCAACCTGCGATTAACTGGTTCTTTGGTGCTGGCCCTATTGGTTGCTGTGGTCTTGGCAGCAGTGGGGCCGGTGGCGGCCCAGGAGCCGGTGCGGATTGGTTTGATGCCAGACTTAAATTCATTGATTTACATAATTGCCCAGGAGCAGGGACTCTTTGCTGAGGCAGGTGTTGAGGTTGAGTTGGTCAAGTTCACCAGTGCCAATACCCGAGACGCTGCCCTGCACGCGGGCGAGATCGATGGAGCGGTGTCCGATGTGTTGGCGGCATTGTTTGCCATCGACGGCGGATTTCCTGTTAAAGCCACCTGGCTGACGGAGGGACGTTATGCTTTGTTGGCATCGCCCTCCAGTGGGATCACCTCTCCCGAGGAGATGAGGGGCAAGAGGGTGGCCATTTCCAAGAATACCATTATTGATTACGCCACAGACCAACTCTTGCTTCACTACAACGTCGATCCCCAGCAGCTGAGGAAAACCTCAATTCCTCAGGTTCCAGTTCGGATGCAAATGTTGGCCTCGGGACGAATAGACGCCGCCTGCCTGCCCGATCCCTTGGCCACGGCGGCGGAGCTTGGTGGGGCAGTTGTGGTCAGTGATACACTGCAGGTGCATATTACCCCCAGTGTAATGGTATTTCGCACTGCCAGTCTCAGGGAGAAGGGCGAAGAGCTAAAAAGAGTGATTGCGGCCTATAATCAGGCCGCAACGCTGATCAACTCTACCCCTGCCTCGCAGTGGCTCTTCGCCTATGAGGCCATGGGATTTCCCGAAATGACCTGGACGGAAATCCAGTTGCCCCACTACCGGCAGGCCCAGCCCCCCATTGCTGCCGATGTTGAGCGGGTGTACCATTGGATGAGGGATAGGGGGCTGATCACGGGAACCTATGGTTACTCCGATATAGTCGACAGCTTCTGGTTAGATTGACCAAGGGAAAATCAGCAGCGCTGACCTCAGCTAGGGGTCCAGCGCTGTTTTAGTTTGTATCCGGAGATTGAGTCGACATAGACGATTTCCCGGGGCCGAATCAGAATTAATCTGACTTCATCATCGTGGTCCCAGGGACACAGTTCCTCCGCCATTTCAAACTGGGGATCTCCTGAATTTCCCACTTCGGCATCTCCGAAAACCTGGACTCCGCGAATCTTGGTCAAATCATCAATAAACTCGGTACAGACCAAGAGACAAGCATTGGTGTTTTTAGCTAGGTTAGCAAATTTCGAGCCACCCTTGCTGTGAATGTAGACGTTGAAATCTTCATCGGCAAAGTATCGGACGGGACTTACCCGGGGAACATCGTCCCCGACGGTACCCAAATATCCGGTATCATGGGCCAACAGGAATTCGGCAATTGCATCCTCTAATTCCCTGGCGCTCAGCTGCGCAACCGGTGCTTGTACAGACATGTGCAGTCCTCCCTAGGATCACAGAGATTGCAAAAGGGTTGGTTCCCTCCTAGTATTGGTCAGACTGCCGGATCAAATACCTGGATGGGTTCTAGGGGATAGTAGGGATGCAGCTGGCTCAGGGGACACAAAAAGCTGAGGCCTTTGGCTCATCCTTCTTCTTGGAGAATAGGAAGTCTGACAACAAACTGTGTTCCTTGACCCAAGGTACTGTTTACGGTGATGCTGCCGTTGTGGGCTTCTACCAACTCCCTGGTGATGGCCAGTCCCACTCCACTACCGGGAGTGTCCTGGGCATCGGCTTGAGTTCCGCGATAGAAGCGTCCAAAGATGTGGGGCAGTTCCTCTTCTGGAATTCCCGGGCCGGTATCGGCGACAACGATCTTCGCCCACTGTCCCTCGCACTCTAGGGTGACCCTTACCTCTTCTCCCGCTGGTGTATACTTGAGCCCGTTGCTGATTAGATTCGATGTAATCTGAAAGAGGGCTTGGGAGTCAGCTCTTACCACCAGGGGAGTCTGGGGTACCTCCAGGGAAAAGTGAAGATTCTTATCCGCGAAGGCCTGGCGCCACCTTTGTCCCTGACTGGAGAGAATATCCCTTAGGTCGATATCTTCTAAGGTTAAGTGCAGTTTGCCGCTTTCGGCGATGGACAAAGCCCTGACATCGCTGACGAGATTGCCTAGGTATTCCAGTTCCTGGCTGACGATGTTGAGATTCTCGATGGTTGCCGGCAGTACCCCATCCTCCATCGCTTCCACGAGACTGCGAGCCGCGGTCAACGGTGTGTTGACTTCATGGAAAATATCGGCGGTGAGTTGGCGGCGTTGATGTTCCTGTTTTTGCAGTTGGTCCGCCATCGCATTGAAGCTTCGGGCCAAGACTCCGATCTCATCGGTACGCTTAATGTTGACCCGTTCCGTGAGATTACCGAGACTGAACCTTCGTGTCACCTGTGTGAGATGTTCCAGGGGTTTGGTGATCCATCCTGCGGTAATCAGGCCAAAGACCGCCCCGACTAAGAGGGCAACTCCCGCCGCCACTAGACTTCCTGAGAACACCGAGGAGCGAAAGGCTCGATCGATTTGGGTCAGGGCGTCGTATACGATGGGCACCGAAATGCGCAGGGTTCCCACCCGTGTACCATCAACGGTGAAGTTGTAGGCCTTTAGGGGGTTATCTCGCAGGGATGCCCCCGGTGGGTACCGGAGGTAGCGGCGCAAGTTATCCGTTACGCCCCACCGATAAATATTATTGAGATCTAGGGTATCGAAAACTAGGTGCCCTTCCGGGGTATTCATCACGATGCGGACATCGTTGGAGATGGCCAGGAGAAAGGCCGCGTAGGCAACATCGGTCCAGCTGTGGGAGGATTTATACACTCCCTGTAATTGCTGCATAATCCGGTTGTTTCTCTCCTCGACGTTAGCCCGGAGATAATGGGTAAACTGTCGGTTGAGATAGGCATTGGCAGCCACCACTGTGATGGCAATGAGCAATAAAGAAACCAAAATATGACTAAAAACGATGTGTTGGCGCAGGGACCGCTTTGGCTTATGGGGCATAACTTCACCTACTTCACAGGCTGCAGACATCCACGGAAAGAATCGGCGAAATTCAAGTGGTAGTGAATCGATACCCCAGGCCATACACCGTTTCGATGTATTTGGGGTTGCTGGGATCGGGCTCGATTTTCCGCCGGAGGTTCTTAATATGGGCGTAAATTGTGTCGTCGTAACCGGAAAAGTCGTATCCTAGGGCTAGATCCACCAGTTGGCTTCGACTGAAGGTGTGTCCCGGTTGTCGGGCCATTACCTCCAAGAGCTTGAACTCCGTGGGGGTAAGCTTTACCACTTCACCGTCGACCCGGACTTCCTTGGCACCAAGGTGAATCTCCAGCCGTCCCTGATCGAACCGGAGGATTTCCGCCATCACTCCCGTGGTATTGCCCGAGGTTCTTCGAAGCAGGGCTTTGACCCGGGCCACCAACTCCCTAGGACTAAAGGGCTTGACAATATAATCATCGGCACCCAACTCTAAGCCGACGATGCGCTGTTCTTCTCCGCTCTTGGCGGTGAGCATAATAACAGGGACATCGGACTGATGGCGCACTCGCTGGCAGATCTCCTCGCCGGAGATTCCCGGGAGCATTAGGTCCAGAATGATTAAGTCGAAGGATTCCCCGGTGGCCAGCCTGAGGGCGTCTTTACCGTTGTTGGCCGTGGTTACGGTGTAATCCGCTTGCTCTAGGTAAGCCTTTACCACTCGACAAATCTGGGGCTCGTCCTCTACCAAAAGAATGGAGGCTTTCACCCTTCTCCCTCCTCAGTGTTAGACAGGAATTTGGCATAATCTAATGGTATCAAAGGAATCAGAAGAAAACATGAAGAATCTCTAAATCCCGACAAAAGGTTTAAGCCCCACATTCCTGGGGAACCTGCTAAGAAGAGAAAATGAGAGGCACTTAGGAAGGATGGTATGGTAGCGATGTTGGAATTAACTGACAGCAACTTTCAGTCTGAGGTCTTAGAACAAGACGGTGTTGTATTGGTGGATTTCTGGGCTCCTTGGTGCGGTCCCTGTCGCATGATTGCCCCCATCGTCGAAGAGATTGCTAAGGAGTATGCCGGCAAAGCTGTGGTCGGCAAGTTGAACGTCGACGAGAATCCCAATACCGCCGGAAAATACAGTGTTATGAGCATTCCCACCTTGATGTTCTTCAAGAACGGCGAAGTGGTGGATCAGATCGTGGGAGCGCAGCCAAAACAGAATATCACCGAGAAGCTCGACGCCCACCTTGGGTAGATGAGCAGGGGGAAGGGATGGCTCTTCCTCCTTTTTGGTTTTAGAAAAATTTGAGGGGGTATTTGAGAGCATTATTTCAGAGCTGTTCATTCTTGGCGCGAGCATAGGCTCGTTTTTCCTCCACCGCTGCCGCTAACTTGGTCTCAAAGGTAATTCCCCGCAGTCGTTCCCAAAGGTTTGGGGGATGGACATCGATGGACAGTTCCCGCGGAGGTTTATACCAGGTGCATTTAGGTCCTTCGATGGCTTCCACGCGGGCGGTGTCGGCAAAGAGTGTCACCCGAATCCCCCAGCGGCAATTGGGGAGCACTTCGGTGTAGACTGCCATCTTGTCCGTTGGCCGGGTCCATGTGCCCTCCTGCAAGAAGGAAAACAAGGTATCAACTCCCGTGGCGTAAGGTTTCTGCATTGACATACACCGCCCGGGAGCAAATTCCTTGCTATCAGAAGTAGGCTCTTTGTCTCTAGAGGAAATCAGCGGTTTCCCAGGAGGTAGAGGAGTGGGCGCGGCGGTAGGCACTCACCAGGCGCAAAGCACCCCGGCTTGATTGGACCCGGTAACCGGTAAGTAGGGCGATAAATCCCACCATATCCCGCAGTACTCTCTGCTCAGCTTCAATGGCTGTCAGAATCATTGACTTGAGGACCCGAGCTTGGGCCAGGGTTAGCTGTCCAGCATCCATCAAGGTCTCAGAAGTCAGGACCAAGGCATCCACAAACAGTTCTCGGCGAAACTCCGCCTCGGTACGAGCCCTCTCCAACTGCCGCAGGATCTGGGGCTGGATGTGACCCGCCCGCCGAATTAGCGTGGCCGTTGTCTGCAGACTCTTTGTTGCCGATCGGATTGAAGGTGTCATAGTGATTCCTCCTGAAGATGATGGGTATCTCCAGTTATTGCCGGGAACCTGTGGGTTTATTCAGGCTGCTCACAAATTTCGTAAGAAGTTGTTAACCGTCTTCTGGGCAGGGTATGGACCCAATTTCGAGAAATCCAGATCTAGTGAGAACCCAAGGATTGCCATGTCAAGGGTGAGAATTTACGATCTTTGAGTGGGAAGTGGTTATGATGAAGCGAAGGGTAGCGATTATCGATTTGGGTTCCAACTCCGTCCGGTTAGTCGTAGTTGAGATCGGTGATGGCGGCTCTTACCATCAGATAGAAGATATTAAAGAGTCTGTTAGGTTGGCGGAAAGCCTGATCGACGGCAAGCCTTTATCTGCCAAGGTAATGCACCATGCCGTGGAGACCATTAAGCTGTTTGTGTCCCTGTGCCAAGCACTGGAAGTGCAGCGGATTATCCCCATCGCTACGGCGGCTACGAGGATGGCCTCCAACCAAAGGGAATTCTTAGACCTACTTCGCCAGGAGTCGGGTCTGGATTTTCGAGTGTTATCGGGTTCTGAGGAAGCTTACTACGGGTACTTGGGCGTGGCCAATACCGTCCACGTTTCCAATGGTGTTACCATTGATGTGGGTGGGGGAAGCACCCAAATCGTTAAGTTCAGAGATCGAAAGATCGTCAGGGATGGGAACTTTCCCCTGGGCACTATTCTGTTGACAGAGCAATTCCAGAGCCACACCGCGATGTCCAGGAGCCAACTGGAGTCGATGCTGGCCTTTCTGAGGGAGAAGTTTGCCGCGTACCCCTGGCTGAAGACTGCCGGCGATTTGCCGGTGGTGGGGATGGGAGGAGCGATCCGCAGTCTAGCCCGAATTGACCGGAGGCGAAAGGGGTATCTTCCCGACCGCACCCATGATTATGTGATGACCCGCCAGGATGTCAAAGAGATCCTGGAGCATCTGGCGGGGATGGATGCGGGCGAACGGCGATCTGTGCCCGGGCTGTCTGCAGAACGGACTGATATTATCGTTGCGGGGGTTGGTCTGGTCTACGCGATGATGCAGGAAGGGGAGTTTGACACCCTCATCGCCTCGGGAACGGGATTGCGATTTGGTTTGCTCTTTGAGTACCTTTTCCCCAAGGCCGGTGACCCCTTAGTCCCCAGTGTCCTGATGTACAGTATCGATAACATGATGCGTTATTATGGTCTCCAGGAAGACCACGCTCGCCATGTGTCTAATCTGGCCTTGAGCCTCTTTGATCAGCTGCGGGAAGTCCATGGTTACGGGCCCACTGCCCGGCGCATCCTCCTGGTAAGTTCCTTGCTTCACGATACCGGCGTTGGGATCAACTACAATGATCACGATGAACATACGTTGTACTTGATTACCCGCAGTCGCCTCAACGGGTTGACCCATCGAGAAATGATTATCTGTGCCTACGTTGCCGCGGCCCACTACCGGCGGTTCGTGTGGAATGGAATCGACAACTATATGGCACCGAAGGGACCGCTGCAGCCCCAGGACATTGACATGATCAAGAAGTTGGGGATTATTTTGCGGATTGCCAACGGCCTGGACCGATGCAGCATCAAGGCTGTTACCTTTGTCAATTGTATTGTTAAACCCGATAGAGTCTTGGTGATGGCAAAAATCCGTCGAGGCGCTGAACTGGAGATCCGACACGCCATGAGTGCCGCCGAAGAGTTCGAAGACTTGTTTAACCGGAAGTTGGAAATTGAGCCCATTAACCACTAATTGCTGATGCTGACCAGGGGAAACAGAGGAGGGGTAGCTAAAGGTGATCGACGCTCTATTGTTAGACTTAGATGGGACGCTCTTGGGTATGGACCTTGAGGCCTTTACGACTGCCTATTTTGCACTCTTGACCAAATACTTTTCCGAGCTCATCCCTCCGGAGGAGATGTATCGCCGTGTTTGGCAGGGAACGAAAGCGATGATCAGTAGTGACGATGGGACGATGACCAACGCCGAGGTGTTCATCGCCTCATTCTTCACTGATCTAGACCTAGAGGTGGAGGAGCTGATGCCCCTCTTTGACCGGTTTTACCGGGAGCAGTTTCCTGCCCTGCAGGAAATGACGGAACCGGTACCGGGTGCAAGAGAACTGGTGGAAACCGCCAAGGCCCTGGGACTAAAGGTGGTAGTTGCCACCAATCCGGTTTTTCCGCTGGTGGCATTGGAGCAAAGGATAAACTGGGCAGGGCTTGGAGGCCTTTCCCTTGACTTGATTACCAGCTATGAAATTATGCATTTTTGCAAGCCCAACCCCCGGTATTATCAGGAAATTGCCGACAGAATTAGTATTTCACCCCAGCGCTGTCTCATGGTGGGAAACGATGTTGAGGAAGACTTGGTGGCCCAGGAGATCGGAATGAAAACCTGGCTGGTGGAAAGGTATCGGATCAGTCGCGGGCAGTATCAGGGCAAACCCGATGGTGAAGGGGATCTGCTGGTGTTGGCGAAGAAGCTTTCCCAGTGGGTTAGCCCCAAGACCACCTAGGCGTATTGCTGGATTGGGAAGTCCGATGTACTTACCCTGCAACTTTTTTCATCTCTAATGTGTTTAGAATGGCAATTTGCGGGGATAAATACAAATAGTGTAAATATCAATCAGCTGGGAGGATGATATTATGCGCAAGATGACGGAAGCCAACCTGCGGGAAGCCTTCTCCGGTGAGAGCCAAGCCCATATGCGGTATCTCATCTATGCCGACCAAGCCGAGAAGGACGGTAAGCCCAATGTAGCTAACCTGTTCCGAGCCATCGCCTATGCCGAACGGGTTCATGCTACCAATCACTTCAAGGCCCTAGGTCTTTTGGGTGATACTGTAGCCAACCTCGCCGATGGTGAGGCCGGGGAGAATTTCGAAAACGAGGAAATGTATCCTGCCTATGACGCGGTAGCGGACCTCCAAGAGGAGAAGGAAGCCAAGCGGAGCATCCATTTTGCCCTCGAGGCAGAGAAAATCCATGAAGTGATGTATCGCGATGCCGGCGAGATTGTGTCTGCAGGCAATGACATTGAGCAGGATACTGTGCTTATTTGTCCCATTTGTGGTCATACTGTCTTCAATGAGGCGCCTGACAGATGTCCCGTTTGCGGGGCTAAGAAGGACCAATACCATAAGTTTGTTGCCGGTTAAACCGGGCGTACTTACGGAAATTACCCTCTAGCCTAACCCCCTGAAGCAGCAGGGGGTTAGACTTTTTAGAGCGGAACTAAGCTATGACAATAACTTAGAAAGAGCCCTTTGCGATGAGTCAAGATGACCGGTGAATGGGTGTTGTGGATGATACATGTAAAGGCGAGGCTGGATGCCCAGTGTCCGGCATGGTGCCAATAGGTCAGAGCTTTTGTGCCAGTGAGACCAGTCTCGGAGAGGATAGGGAAGGTGAAGATCTTACGTGCAAGCTCGGAAGAGGAAATGATTTTAGAGTTCTTGAAAGCAGAGTGTACCTCTGAGCGATTTTCCGACCAGATGAAGGATGCATTGGAGAAGCTAGGCCTTGAAGAAAGCATTATTTTCTCGGCGGATCTGCACAGCGAAGCCGAGAATGCTGAGAGGAAGAGGCTGCTGGGAGAATTCCGGGGATATGGTGAGGGAAGGGAAATGTTTGAAAATTTCCCAACCATTTTTGAATGGAACCTATGCAGCTTTTCCTGTGCCGATTTAGGGAAAATCAGATACATAGATTACAGCTACTGGAATGACTTGTCTGCCGGAACACATAGGCCCTTGACCGCGGCGGAAACCATGCGGAACGGAGTATTGATTTATGGTTTAAGCAATGATGGATTTTTGCGTGCTGCTGAGTATATCAAGCATGGTGGTGTTTTTCCAAAGCTGTTCTTTCTGACTTCGGACTACGAGAACTTTGTGATTGTAGAGGGACACCTTAGGATGACGGCCTATGCTTTGGTTCCTGAGTGCTTCATCGATGTGGAAGCTATCGTTGGGAGATGCAGTAGTGAAGAATTGAAGAAATGGATGTAATACGGTAAATTGCGTTGTAAAAAAGCTGTTTTCATCTGTTCCTCGCAATGGGAGCAAGAAGAACGTGGGAAGAAAAACACAAATCACGGCTAGAGACAAACGAGCGCGGCGCTGGTGGTCAAAAAGCCAGAGTTTGCGATGACAGATGCTCGAAAAAATAACGGGTTGAAAAAAGTAAAAAGGTGTGCTATATTACCTAAGTGTGGGCATGAGATTGGATGGTTGCTATGGCGACAAGGGAAGCTGATCAAAGATTTATGGGATTAGCTCTGGCACAAGCAAGACAGGCTTTTGCCATAGGCGAAGTGCCCATCGGGGCCGTTGTGGTAAAGGATGGCGAGGTTATCGCCAGTGCCCATAATCGGCGGGAAATCGACAAGGATCCCACTGCTCATGCCGAGATTTTGGCAATTCGCCAAGCCGCAGCTTTTTTGCAAGGATGGCGGTTGACGGGAACGACTCTTTATGTTACTATAGAGCCCTGCCCGATGTGTGCTGGAGCTTTGGTCTGGGCCAGAGTAGGCCGGTTGGTCTACGGCAGTGCCGACAGCAAAGCTGGAGCAGTACACAGCCTGATGAATGTGGTTCAGGATCAACGCCTTAACCATAATCTTGAGGTAACGGCGGGAGTCAGGGAAGATGAGTGCTCCCAGCTGATGAAGGAGTTCTTCGCCGGGCTTCGTCGGAAACGCAAGCGTTCGGAGAGGTGACGGAGCGGTTGAACGTGGCGGTCTCGAAAACCGTTGGACATTTTCGTGTCCCGAGGGTTCGAATCCCTCCCTCTCCGCCATGGTTGTCAACAGGGTAAAGGGCAGAGGGTTACAACTTAATAGCTAGTCATTAATCTGGAGAGGTGCTGGAGTGGTCGAACAGGCTGCACTGGAAATGCAGT
>JAAYGB010000034.1 GCA_012727955.1 Bacillota bacterium | reverse complement strand
CGCCTTTGTTACCAAAACCATGCGGCTTTGGTAACACATCCGGTATTAGCAGCAGTTTCCCGCTGTTATCCCGGTCTTTGGGGCAGGTTGCCCACGCGTTACTCACCCGTTCGCCGCTCAGTCAAATTAGCTTCACTCCGAAGAGCTCCACTAATTTGCTTCGCTCGACTTGCATGTATTAGGCACGCCGCCAGCGTTCGTCCTGAGCCAGGATCTAACTCTCCGTGAATCTTTGAGTTGAACCTTAACACAAGCTGTGCTGACATACTGCTTAGTTTTCAAGGATCAAGTTAAAAGGTCTATTGCCTTTTTCCCAATTTCTGCCGACGCCGTGGCGCCGACGAAACTTATCTTAACATGTTTTCGCCGCCGATGCAAGTGCCAATTTTTGTTTTCTTCCGGCACCCCCGCTCGGGCGACGAAAGCTATCTTACCAGGTTATCTGGACTACCGCAACTGCCAATTTCTGGCGGTTAGCTAGTTCCATAGTTGTTGTCTCCAATAACACCGTAGACATCAACCTGACACCTGTTATCGGCTTTTGTATTATACCATTTGTATCTGATTTGTCAACAACCTTGAATTATTGTTTCTGATAGATACAATATTCCCGCCGCACCAAATCGAATTTCTCCGCATTGTGGAGACTTTCAGCGCTTCCCACGATAAAGTACCCACCGGGCCGAAGGGACTGGGAGAACTGGGCCGTCAACCGCTCCTGGGCCTCCACGGTAAAGTAGATAAACACATTCCGGCAGAGGATGAGATCGAAGTTACCTTCAAAGTTGCCCTTGAGCAAATCCTGCTGTTTGAAAACCACTCGTTTTCTGATCTGCTCATCTAAGACGTAGGTATCCCCGGCTCCTTTGGTAAAGTACTTCTCCAACAACCCCTTGGGCATCGTGGTCATATAATTGGGTCCATAGACTCCTGCCTTAGCCTGAGCTAAGGCTTGCTCGTCGAAGTCTGTACCCAAGAGCGTATGGCGCCGTCCGGGGCTCAATTCTTCCAGCAGAATCGCAATGGTGTAGATCTCGGCGCCAACGGAGCTGCCCGCACTCCAGATCTTCAACCGGTAGGATTGCTGCAGGAGCTCTGGAAGAACTTTGGTATGAATTGCATCAAAAACTCGTTCGTCTCGGTAAAATTGGGAGGTGTTGATGGTCAGGTACTGGAGGAACTTCTCTAGCTCCTGTTTGTCCCGTTCCATCCTGGCGAGATACTCGCCATAGCCTTGAGCCCCAACCCGAGCCAGCCACTGGTTGATCCGGCGATGCAACTGTTGCTGCTTGTATTGGTTTAGATCCAATCCACTGGTCTTCTTAAATTTCAGTTTGAAGGTTTCAAAGTCAATGCTCATGGCTGCCTCTACTCTCCCGGTAGCCATGCCGCCGGCGGGTTCAGCCCTTCAGCCTCTCCGCTAGTTCACCGATGGTCTCTCCAATTTGATTCACAGGGAGAATGTAATCGGCATCCCCGTTTTCAGCTACCATCCGCGGCATGCTATATATAGTCGATGTCTGCTGATCCTGAGCTATGGTTATCCCGTTGGCCCTTTTGATCAGCGCCATCCCGTGGGCACCATCCCGGCCCATTCCCGTCAAAATGACGCCAATGGTGTTCTGTTGGAAATGACTAACTACGCTCTCCATGGTGACATCGATTGAGGGTCTGACGTAATTCACCGGAGCAGACTGAGTCAAACACACCCGCCTGAGACTATCCAGTTCCAAATGGTAACTACCCGGCGCGACTAATGCCACCCCAGGGTACAGCCTGTCCCCCTCCTCAGCTTCCTTGATGGTCAGCTCACTGACCCGATCTAATCGTTCCGCCAGGGATTTGGTAAATCCTGGGGGCATGTGTTGAACTATCAAGAGCGACGCTGCAATCGTTCCGGGAATTGACGACACTACAGCCTCTAGTGCCTTTGGACCACCGGTAGAGCTACCAATGACTACTACAATATTAGCTGGAGTTCTTGCTTCGCTTGACTGGAGTTTATCCGAAGAAACTTGTCCATGCATTTGAGACCTGGCCTTATTCACATTCTCCCTCCGACTGCTCTAGCTACCTCGCGTGGGTTACATCCGCCTAGGTTCCTGCCCGATAGTTTGGACAAACACACTACCATCGCTGACATCAACGGTCATTTTCCGCCCAAGGGATCCACCAACATCTTTACCCGCCAGAACAATGCCCGCCTTCCCGAGATGTTTGAGCACCGCCTGGACATTTAGCTCGCCGACGCAGGTGGTCGCCCCGCTAATTGAGGGAAACAGACAGGCCCCTCCGGCAATCTTCGCCTGTAACCGCTCCCTTTTGGCTCCCTGCCTTAGCACCGCTTCCAGCAGCGCGTCAATGGCTGTATCCGCGAACTTGCCCGGCTGGGTTTCCGACTGACGATTGTTACTGGTGTGGAGGAAAACGTGAGCTAATCCCGCCACCTGTTCTTCCGCATCAATCAGGGCAACCCCCACACAGGATCCCAGCCCAATGGCAATTAGTTTTCCCTTCCCTCTAAGAACCTTTAACTCGCCAATATTCACAAATAGTTCCGTCATGTACTGGTCTCCTGATCCAGTAGGGCGCTGAAGATCCCTTCGAAGTAGTCGGGTTCTGGAATCATCATCAGCACTCCGTCAAAGGCCCGTTCTCCCAGCTGAAAGGTGGTCTTGATCACCGGTACATCATCGACAACTCCGGCCTCAGCCAAAATCGTGCTCCAGATTGCCCCGGCAACGTCAACAGCCAAGGCGGGGACCGACGGAATCAAAGTCAGTCCCGTACTCTTGGCCAAGGCATTGAGGTACGAGCTTACGACAATATTACCCACCTCTTGCAGTGCTGAAACCTCCACACTATCCAAAGTGAGTTCTTTACCCGGCACCAAAAACTCCAGCATCTTCAGCGCCGATTTCTCTGGAAAAATAAAGGCCACACGACCATTGGAATCGCCGGACATCAAAACATAAATCCCAACTACGACGGACTCTGCTCCCCCAATTAGCTCCATGCTCTCCGCCAAGGAGCACACCAGCACTTCAGGAACCGTCATTTCTAACCGTTGATCGCCAAGCAGCGTTGACAATGCGGTAGCGGCATTTCCAGCACCGATGTTACTGAGCTCCCGCAATAGATCGATCTGGGTAGGGCTAAGCTCCCTCTTCTGTCGCAACCCGATCTCCTCCGTCAGTTAGCCACCTTATCTAACGCGTCAATAACCCTTTCAGGCTGGAAGGGCTTAACCAAGAAATCCTTAGCCCCAGCACTCAGCGCCTCGATCACCATGGGCTTCTGTCCCATTGCGCTGCAGACAACAATTCTGGCGTTGGGATCAAGGGCCATAATCTCCTTGATGGCCGTAATCCCATCCTTCTTGGGCATGGTAATATCCATGGTGACAACATCGGGCTTAGTCACTAGGTATTTTTCAACTGCTTCTTCCCCATTAGCTGCCTCATCAACGACTTCGTATCCATTTTTTTCAAGTACATTGCGCAAACTCATCCTCATAAAGGCTGTATCATCAACTATCAGCACTCTCTTTGCCATTGCGATCCTCCTACCTACATTGATCTTAAGACAGCTGAAGCCTCGAGAATTAGTGCCACTCTACCATTACCAAGCACCGTTGCTCCTGCAATCCCCCGCACCTCTCCCAAGCCAGAGTTGAGGGCTTTGATTACAATCTCCTGCTGACCTACCAACTCATCCACCACCAACCCGACCTTCGCCTCTCCAACCTCAACTACGATCACCGGGCGGGAGCCACCTCTAGGCTCGGTGGTGTATCCTAACCAGCACCCTAAATCAATTAGCGGGAGAATCTCATCCCGCAGGGTAATCATCGGCTGACCATGCACCCTTTTGATCTCTTCTTCGCTAACAATGAGATTCTCACGGATGGATTGAATCGGCACAGCAATGACGTCACCATCGACGACGGTCAATAGAGCTCGAATAATCGCCAGAGTAAGGGGTAATCGAAGTCGGAAGGAAGTTCCCCGTCCCAAGGCAGACTCTACTTCTACGTCGCCATTTAAGGACTCGATGACTGCCTTGACGGCATCCATTCCCACACCCCGCCCGGAAATATCCGTTACCTGTTGCGCCATACTGAACCCCGGCTCAAAGATCAGCATTTGCACCTGTTCGTTGGTCATTCGTTCCAGCTGTTCTCGACTCACCAGTCCCTGGCTGAGGGCTCGGGCCTTGACCTTGTCTACATCAATGCCTCGCCCATCATCGCTAACCTCCAACACCACATGACTGCCTTCATGGCGAGCTTCAAGGCGCAAACGTCCCTGGGGGTTCTTGCCGGCAGCCTTCCTCTCCTCGGGAGACTCTAGTCCATGGTCAATGGCGTTTCGCAACAGATGCACCAAGGGATCGCCAATTCGATTGACGATGGACCGATCCAATTCCGTTTCCTCTCCCGAAACCTCAAATACCGCATCCTTCCCAGTCTCGTGGATCAAATCCCTGACCAAGCGGGGAAAACGATCAAAGACCTGTTTCACCGGAACCATTCGCAGCTTCATGGCCGCATACTGCAGCTCTGTGGTCACTCGTTCCAGTTGGCCAGCAGCATTTTCCGACTCGCTATTCTGAGAAGCCTTGGCCAGTTCTACTACTTGGGTCTTACTAATCACCAACTCACCCACAAGGTCGATTAATTCATCTAGGCGCTCCGTTTCGACCCGAACAAATTTGTCTGAGACCCTTCGGTTTCGAGGAGCTTTGCCGGTTCCAGCAGCAACCTTCGGTTCAGAGGACCTACTATCCGAAGGACTAGACTCCGCAGTGGACGGGGATGATCCCTGCCTTTGTTTCAGAGACGAAAGGGAAACCGGGGTAACCTCCACGGCAACAATTTCGGCGATTCCCATGACCTCCGCCTCGATGGTTTCGGCGTCGGCATCGGTAACCAACAGCACCGAAAAGCGATCATCAAAGCGCTCTTCATCTAGATCTTCTGCCGAGGGTTCTGACCTAACGATATGACCCAGTCGTTCCAGAGCTTGAAAAACCGTGAAGGCACGGACGGACTTCAAGACTGCTCCTTCACGGATGACTACCTTAATCTCAAAGGCCCCTTGACCGGAAGCCTGTGCCTGCTCCAGCAGCATCACATCATACTCGTTGAGGGCAATCTGCCCATTATCGCTAGCGCCATGGGAGGAGTTTCCAGCGGGCTGCCCCTTCCCACCGGTTAGCTCCCGCAGTTGCTCCAACAACGGGGAGACATCGCTGGTAACAGTGTCTACCTCGGCGATCTCATCTAACATTGATTCCACGGCATCGACGGTGGTAAAGAGTAAATCGATCAGCTCTGAAGTAACGGGCAGATTCCCCTCACGCACCAAAGCCAGCACACTCTCCATCTCATGGGTAAAATCCGCCAACTCGGTGTATCCCATAGTCCCGGCCATGCCCTTGAGGCTGTGGGCTGCCCGAAACATTTCCGCTATTACCTCGAGGTCTTCCGGTCCATTTTCGAGCTGGAGCAGATTATCATTAAGCAACTGTATGTATTCCCTGGATTCGGCTGTAAAAACATCCTTGTATTGTGACGGTGACAAGGCCACGTTAAATCCCCTCCCCTGGGCTTCAGCATTCTCCTGGAAATCCTATCCTCACAACCCGAAGGGCCCCGACTCTACTGAGAACGAAGAGCACCAAAATCTAAAGCTCAACGGTTCTGATTCGTTCCGTGTGATTAGCAATCTCGGTAATCCTAATTCCGAACTGCTCCCCAACCACAACAACTTCGCCCTTGGCGATTAAGGTGTCATTGGCCAACACTTCCACCGGTTCCCCATCCAGCCGATCCAATTCGATTAGGGAACCATGGGACAATCGCAAAATGTCGGCAATGGGCATACGGGTTCTTCCTAAAATCGCCCTGACATTGACGGGGATGTTTCGAATCAGCTGGATATTAACATTGTTCAGGGGTAATTCCGGCTCGGGCATCTGGGGAGGCTGCCAGGCAGTAACCCCGCCAACCTCTGCAAAGGGTGAACCCGAATCTGTCGTCTGGGGCTCTTCAGTGGACGGGAAGGAAATCGACTCCTCAATATCAGGCTCAACTACTTGCGCCATTTGCGTAGCGGCAACATCGTCGCTGCCGGGCATCAACATCTGAACCATCTTGCGCCCAAAGTCATAGTCAATTAGCTGCACCAGCTCACTATCGACTAGATCTTCAATTTCGATCCGGAAACGAACTTGAATCAAGGGTTCGCTCACCCCAGCCAGTTGCTGGGAAGAGGCAACGGCCTCGTAGATAGTCACCGGTGGAGAGATGTCGATGCGCTGTTCAAACATGTTGCTCATCGCTGTGGCCGCCGCACCCATCATCTGGTTCATCGCTTCCTCCATCGCACTGAGGCTGAGCTCATCGAGCTCCGAAGGAGGGTTGGTGCCATCGTTACCTAACATTAGGTCGGCAATTACTGCCGCGTCCCGCTCCTTGATGATCAATAGGTTGGCACCCTGTAAGCCCTGAATGTATTCTACCCGGACAATCACGCAGGGCACAGGATATTCGTCCACTACCTGGTCCATGGTAACTAGTCTCACTTCGGGCACGGTAATCCAGACCCGTCGATTAACCAAGGTCGACAGCGGCGTAGCGGCGGATCCCATGGAGATGTTACCAACTTCCGCCAAGGCGTCCCTTTCCAAGTCAGAGAGCTCCCGGGTGTCAGCCAAGGAGGGAGCTGTCTCTAGCGCTTCTGCTGTCTCTTCTACTTCGTCGTCGGTGTCATTAATGTTGCTGAGAAGAGCGTCTATTTCTTCCTGGGTCAAAAAATCATCATTTTGCAACCCGGTTACCTCCTTCTTCCCTGACATTTCCGGTAACCCGTACCGCGGTTTGGCCACTGATCTGACCGGGCTCACCCAGAAGCTTCCGTTGATCTCCAATCCAAATTGGTAAGGGATCGCTGATCCGTCGATCCAAGGGCACAACATCCCCTACCTCCAATTCCAGAAGATCTGAGACAGTGAGGACAGTGGAGCCAAGTTCAACCTCAACGGGCACCTGTGCCTTCACAATCCTATTCTTGACGCTCTGCAGAGCTCCCGGTTCCGGGCTCCTTTTTCGTTCCATTAAACGATGTTCCGTTAACTGTCGCAATACTGGCTCCAGGGCGGTGTAGGAGATGCAGATATTCACCAAATCCGTTACCCCATTGAGCCCAATATCTAAAGAGATTAAAATGATGGTCTCCCTTTCCGACATGATCTGCAAAAACTGCGGATTGCTCTCGGTACTGATTAACTCAAAGGCAACATCTGTAACCTCAGACCACGCGTTGCTCAATGAAGGACCGATACTATCGATAAACTGTGATCTCATCACAGCCATCTCAATAGCAGTCAACTCCCGGGAGCGTTTCATCGCTAGTCCCGGACCGCCACAAAACCTGTCATACAACAGAAAGGCCATGTCCGTTGACAACTGAACGATCACACTACCATCGAGAGGCTCTAGACTATAAACGTTAATCACCGATGGATTCGGGATGGACCGGATGAACTCACCGAAACTCAACTGATCAATGGAATTGACCGTCAGCTCCACTCTGGTTCGCAACCTGGTGGAGACTATACTGGAAAACTCCCGAGCAAAACCTTCATGGATTCGCTGCAGTGCCCGACCCTGATCCTTTGACAACCGGTGGGGTTGCCGAAAGTCATAGCGCCGGACGCCTTCCTCCTCCGTTGAGTCCTCTTCCTCGGAAATCTGTCCTGCATTCTGCCCGGTAGCGGCTCTAATTAGCTCATCGATCTCTTCCTGCGTGAGGATTTCCTCCACAATCTCACCCCTTAGCCGCCTAACTACAGCACCCACTGCTGCAAATGCAATATAGGGCAGGTCCTCCCTGCCCTCAGCTTCAGACATCGTTAATCAGGGAACTAAGCTTGCTCCTCCAGCTGAGACAACTGTTCCGACAGCTTCTTCGGCTCCAAGGAGATCTGTTCCTCGCTGGTCAAAATCTGTGTCACATCCAAGACAATCAACAGCCGCTCATCGACCCTTCCAATCCCCTGAATATAATTCGCACGTAGCCCAGCAATCGTTCGTGGTGGGGGTTCAATGCTTGTCCGAGGTATTCGCAGCACCTCAGCAACGGAATCAACAATGAACCCAACCCTACTGTCATTGAGTTCGGTGATAATGATCCGGCTATCTTGATCCGTCGTCGCGGCTTCAACGCCAAACCGCTGCCTGAGATCAATCACCGGAATTACCTCACCCCTGATGTTGGTGACTCCTTTGATAAAATCGGGAGTATGGGGCAACCGGGTGATCTCACGAGGTTTGATAATCTCCCTCACCTGGGTAATCTCGATGCCAAACTCCTCACCATACAGACTAAAGACGACCAATTGGGTTTCCTGACCCATACCAGCCTCCACTGCATTCATCGGACTCCACCCACTCCTTTGTGTGTTAGAAACCGAACCTCACCGCTACACTAGCGTCAAAGCTATGAAAACCATCATCGGAACCAAGGGCCCCCTCCAAACGAACAGGACCAGCATTCAATCCCAATCCTCCGGTGATCTTGTTGGGCTCCTGGTCATCACCGGAGACCACGTAACCGGCCCGAAGGGTCAGCAGCCCGAGCATTGCCCCCTTCTCGACTCCATAGCGAAGATTCTGCCGGCTATCGTAGTCCAGGGTCAGGGCCAAGCCCACTAAATCAAAGGTCAAGGCTCCGCCCAACTGCCAACTGGAGGCAACGTCAGAGGTGGTCACAGCGTTTTTCCACAGGCCGCCAACCCGAATCCAAGGGGTAAGCTGTACCTGCGTTCCCAGGTCCACTGCGAAATACTGATCCCGCTCATCGACCCGACCACCTTGATCGACATCCATTTCCTTGATCTGCTTCACGGCCACACCGACGGAGGCCTCCGCGATCTGCAAGGGCATGTCCACCAACTGCCTAGCCAGGGCTACCCCAACCTCTCTAGTCAGGTCACCACCCTGGGGACCCAGGTCACCGTAGGTGGTGATACCAAGGGCTAGGTTCCCAACTTGAATTGCTGCTAGGCTGCCCAGCTTCTCCCGCTCCTCGAGTTTTCCCGGGGATTTAGACAGGAGATCGATAGCCGCTGACAAGTCATCAAGACCGACTCCTCCGGAACTGAGAACAACCCCAAGATTACCCCTTGCGGCTCCCGCCGGATTGTAATAGAAGGCATCGGGCCCTTGGGCTGAAGCGGTAACTGCTCCCGCCATGCCGTGGGCCCTGGCGGTGACCGATTCCATCACCACAAAGGAATGAGTTTCAGCCGCCGCTGAAGTTGCAAATAGAAGTAATACACCTACCAACATCAAGACAACTTTACGCATAAGAGGCCTCCTGCAAGTCCAATCCGACGAATAATTACAAAAATCGATATGTAAATTATAGATTTCTCTGCAACGGCTCAGTCTCCTGCCCCTTAGCTACCAATCTCCCACTATTCGCACTTCAGTCTCGAGATCCACTTGAAACTGCCTCTTTACTTCTCCTTGGACGTGACGGATCACAGCCAAAATGTCTGTCGCTGTGGCCGCCCCCAGATTAACGATAAAGCCGGAATGCATCTCAGATACTTGGGCATCGCCGATGCGAAAACCCTTGAGTCCGGCATCTTCGATCAATTTACCGGCAAAATGTCCCGGAGGCCGTTTGAACACACTGCCGGCACTGGGAAGATGCAGAGGCTGTTTAGCCCTCCGCCGGGCATTAAGGTCCAGCATTTTTGCCTTGATGGTTTCATAATTATCCCGTTGGAGACGCAAGGTGGCTTGCACGACGATATATCCCTTTGACTGGACGATACTCTGCCGATAGCCAAAGGCCATTTCCTGACTACACAGGCCCAGTTCCTTTCCCCCCAGGTCCAAACAGTCGACGCTGGTTACCACATCCTTCATCTCGCCCCCATAGGCTCCAGCGTTCATCGCCACGGCACCGCCCAGGGTGCCAGGAATACCGGAAGCAAACTCCAGGCCGGACAACTGGTGGCGCAGTGCTGTAGCAGCCAACTTTGCCAAGGAAATTCCGGCCTGAGCGGTGATCTCTTCCCCGGAAACGGAGACTGCGGAGAGGTTATCCCCAATTTCGACCACTACTCCCCGAATACCCCGGTCACTGACCAAAAGGTTGGTCCCGTTACCGATTACCGTCGGTGTAATGGCAAAGCGCTGACAGGTTTGGAGCACAAAGGCCAGTTCGGAAATACTGCGGGGCGAAACAAACAGATCTGCGGGTCCTCCAACGCGGAAGGATGTATGAGCCTTCATGGGCTCATCCCGTCGGATAGATTGGTCAGATAACCTCTCTCGTAGTTGGGCTGCGATATCATCCAATAGTCTAGGTGTCTGATTGCCGGTGGTCATTTACCACTACCCCTTTCTTTGCAGCTGGAAAATTGCGGGTAGTCCTGCATGCAATTATACTACATCTTAGCTTACGCCAACCAGCACGGCAATAGACTGCTGGGTTACAGTTGCTGCACTATGAGCTTGGTTCTCGCCCTCTCCATCTCATCTACCCAGGGAACAACGTGAGTAGTCTTAACAATCGGGATGATCTGGCAACATTTTGTCCGCAGGTACTTGCGTCCCAACTCAAAGAGACAACAGCAGGGATCAATTTCCGCGGGAGGCGGTTCGTCGGCGGTCTCTGCCACCAGCATGTTCCAGGAAGAGGCCGAGGGCGGGAAGTCTGCTCCCGACTGATAAACCTTGGAGGTGTCTTTCTGCCACTTCTTGGGCGCGCCAAGAGAAGACCTAGTGGGGTCGAGGCGGTGGTGCCATGGCAAAGCGCGATCGGTATGGGGATAAACCGACTCCATGGCGAGCTTTACCGATGACTCGGTCAGGGAGTGTTGCGGGGATAGGCTAGCGACCTGTCTAAACCACGAGTCCAATACCCGCTCAAGACTAAAGGCCGACTTACTTCCAAAGATGCGAACCAACCTGTGAGAAAAGAGAATATAACTACCTCCCCAATCGAAAAGACGGAGATTGAGTGCATCAACAATGTAGCGGGTAACCTGACGACTCCAGCGTTTAGAAGAAAGGTCCGATATCGCCGCCCGGTGCGCCACGTGCTCAATCACAGCTACGGGCTCAGTAACACCGGCGTACCAGGCTAAGTCTGCAAATAGAGACAACTGAAAAAGCTTATACTGCTGATGTTCTATTTCAACAAACCTTTCCATCAAGATCGGCCTTGACAACAGGAGTCTAGGCGGCCGCACACCTCCTTGCGAAGACTTTCTGAAGGGTTTGGCTTAGTCAGTGGTTAAGTTAGACATGCACAAGCAACGATCTAGATGACAAATTACGCCGAATTTTGATGCGCGCCTGAAATATTACACCAATTTCTGGAAAAATCCTCTTTTTTGTCACTGCCCGTCTAGGTGAGAACTTGGCAATGCATAGTAGGAGTGCGAGTAATGATAGTACTAAACGTGGGTCATGTAAAAAAAGCCTTTGCCGGTGAGGTTGTTCTCGAGGATGTGACGCTGGTAGTCCGCCAGCGGGAAAAGGTTGCCCTAGTGGGGCAAAACGGCTCGGGCAAGTCAACACTGCTGAAGATCATAGCCGGCAAACTAGCCGCGGATGCCGGCACCATCGCTGTCCGGAAGGAAGTGAAGGTAGGGTACTTACCGCAGGAGGCCCAGTTTGCAACGGACAATACCTTGTATGATGAGATGGAGATGGTCTTTCACGATGTGCTGGATACTGAAGCCCGGTTGCGTGAACTAGAACAAGAGATGGGCAGACCGGAGGTCTACAACTGTCCTGACCTGCTTTCGCAGAAGATGAGGGAATACTCATCCCTGACCCATTTCTTTGAGCAACAAGAGGGCTTTCAGATTAAAGCCAAGATCAACAGTGTGTTGCTGGGGCTTGGTTTTAGTCAGGATCAGTACACGCAAAGGGTAGCAACGATGAGCGGAGGAGAGAAAACCCGAGTGCTGTTGGCAAGGCTGTTACTGCAGGCACCGGATTTGCTCCTTATGGACGAGCCTACCAACCACCTGGATGTCCAAGCGATTCAATGGCTTGAGTCCTATCTCAAGGATTACCCCGGCGCGGTGCTGATCGTTTCCCACGACCGGTTTTTCTTAGACGAAACGGTGAGCCGGGTCTATGATCTGGTCAACGGTCGCTGTCAGGAGTATGAAGGAAACTACTCCGACTTCATGACGACCAAACAAACCCAGCTTCTCATCCAGCAAGCAAACTGGCAGGCTCAGCAAAAGGAATTGGAGCGACTGGAACGCTCCTGGAAGCAGACTCTGGCCTGGGCCCATCAGGCAAGAAGTCATAAGCTAAAGGTCAAGGCCGACAACATTAAGAGGCGGCTAGATCGTATTCAAAGGATCGATCGACCCCAACTCGATCCCGAAAGGATTCGCCTGGAACTGGAGGCCAATCGGCGCAGCGGTAAAGAGGTCTTGACAGTCACCGGCCTCAGCAAGAGCTTTCCCGGTCGCCAGCTATTTAGCAACGTCTCCCTTCAAGTCCGGTTAGGCGACAAGGTTGCGATTGTGGGACCCAATGGAATCGGCAAATCTACCCTGCTGAGAATCATCATGGGGTTGATCGAGGCCGATGGTGGCGAAGTAAAGATTGGGGCCAACGTCAGTATCGCCTATTACGACCAACAGCACCTACAGCTAGATCCCGACAAGACTTGCTTTCAAGAGATCATGGACACCAAGAGAATGACCAACCTAGAGGCACGCAATCTCTTGGCCCAGTTTATGTTCCTTGGGGACGACGTCTTCAAAACCATTGGGCAATTATCCGGTGGAGAAAAAAGCCGACTCCAATTGGCGAAACTGACCATCACCGATGCCAACTTGGTGATTCTAGACGAGCCGACCAACCACCTGGATATTCCCTCCACCGAGGTTCTGGAGCGATCCCTCAGCGACTTTAACGGGACGGTGATCTTCATCTCCCATGACCGCTATTTTATCAACCAGGTAGCCACGAAAGTAGCAGAGCTGACGCCCCAAGGGATCAAGCTGTATGAGGGCAACTATGACGTCTATCTGGAAGAGAAGGCCCGGGAAGAAGCCCAGCGCCTAGCTCTGGCTGAGGCGGCAAAGGCCTCCCAGCCAACCAAGGTCAGTGCCCCCACCCCTCTGACTCAGGAGAGTTCAACCAAGCAACTGCAGAGGCAAATCACCGAACTGGAAGAAGTAATTGCGGACTTGGAAACTAAGATCGAAGAGCTGGAACAGCAACTGATGGATCCTCAGACACTACAGGACCCAGACCAATTGGCGGAAATCAGCCGAGAGCACAAGGCCAGCCACGAGGAGCTTGACTTGCTGTACCAAAGGTGGGAGGATCTAACAGAGCAACTTGCCTAGCTAGGCAAGGATGGGGCCTTGCCGGCTAGGGCAAAAGGAGTGGGAGAGTATTTGGAACCAAAGGATATTATCTGGCGATTGAGCCAACGCCTAGATGAGCATATGGAGCTGATCATGGAGTCGATTCGAGACCTCCATCCCAAACAGCACGGGGACTTGATCAACGCCCTGCGGGAATGTGAGCAATTGACCAAGACCCAGCTGAATGTTCTCAGTCGAATGGGAAAGAAGTACTCATAAAGTGAAACGACAGGCGGGACCCGAAGGTCCCGCCCTTGTTTCGCCCAACTGCTAATCTTACTTCCCAACCTCCGAGAGACTAATACTCCCATTGGAAATCGGAAACAGCGTCAAAACTGGTTAACTCATCGTGCATGATTCTGGTAATCTCCTCAAGGGCCTCCTGGGTCCTGGCCTCACAACGGGCCACAATGGCCGGCTGGGTATTCGATGCCCTGACCAAACCCCAACCCTCGGGAAACAGTACCCTGGCACCGTCGACATCGATGACTTCGTACTTAGCCTTCATCCTGTCCCGCAATTCCTCCACTACCCGGAACTTATCGCGGTCGCTGCATTCCACCCTGGATTCCGCAGTAGAAGGATACTTGGGCACATCCTGCAGGAGTTGGGACATCGATTGATCGGTATTGGACAGGATACGCAACAGTCTACCTGCAGCATAGAAGGCATCGTCAAAACCGTAATACTCGTCGGCGAAGAACATGTGACCGGACATTTCACCGGTAAAAACTGCCCCTACCTCTTTCATCTTGGCCTTAATCAGGGAGTGACCCGTCCGATAGAAGAAGGGCTTTCCGCCGAGTTTTTCTACTTCCTCCACCAAGGCCTGGGAACACTTCACCTCAATGATCGCGGTAGCTCCGGGGTATTTGGGCAATATCTCCCGCCAATACAGGACCATCAGCACATCGCCCCAGACTATGGCCCCCTCGTTGTCCACAATACCAATGCGATCACCGTCGCCATCAAATCCGATGCCAACATCGGCCCCTTCCTTGGTCACTAAGGCCTGCAGCTCCTTGAGGTTATCGGACCGGACCGGATCGGGATGGTGATTGGGGAAGGTGGGGTCAGAGGTGCAATACAAGGGGATTACCTCACAACCCAGAGCAGTAAACAGCTCCTCAGCAAAGAGACTGGCGGTGCCGTTACCGCAGTCAACGACTACCTTCAAGGGCTTGGGGCCAAGCTTGATTTTGTCCCTCATCATCTGCAAGTACTGGGGCCAGATACTTCTTTTTTCGACCTTCGCCTCCACTTCCTCCGGGGACAATAGCGGTATCTCAGTACCTTCCGCTGCCTCCATTCGCCTCAGTACCCCTTGGATCTCCTCTCCGTGAATGGTGGCTGGTCCCAAGGCGATTTTGAACCCATTGTATTCGCCGGGATTATGACTGGCGGTGATCATGATACCTGCATCGATATCAAAGAGGACCCGGGCATAGTAGAACATAGGAGAAATCACCACTCCGATGTCCACTACCTCCATTCCCCCAGCAATCAGGCCCGAGCCCAAATTGGCGCGGATTCGCTCTCCGCTCAACCGAATGTCCCTACCGATCAACACCCGGGTCTTACCGGCCTCGCGGAAATAATCAGCCAGGACCCGCCCCAACAGAGCTACTACATCGGGCCGCAGATCCGTCTCCTCTAATCCTCGAATGTCATACTCCCGAAAAATCTCCCTATTAATCGCCATCGTCTTTCCTCCTATCCCGTCGGTCCCGAAGCTATTTGTCTCGGAGCTCTGCCAATACCCGCTTGGTGACTTCAGTAACGATCTCAGCTAAGGTTCCTGCATCGATCTGAGCCAGCCCTTGAGGGGAGGGCAAGTCCTCTTCCTCGAAGCACTGATCGAGATACTCCTCGACTCCCGCACAGTTTGCCGGGTGCTTACCGACTACTCCCAGTTTCTTCCTAATCTCCAACAGCTTAGCAACATTCTCCCGACTAATGGG
The DNA here is from genome assembly GCA_012727955.1 of Bacillota bacterium. Lineage (NCBI taxonomy): Bacteria > Bacillati > Bacillota > Bacillota bacterium. The sequence goes on along the minus strand of JAAYGB010000034.1, from coordinate 10,417 downwards.
TTTCTCCTGCCCCAACTGCCGAGCCAGCAAGCTGATCTGGGCGCCCAGATCTAGGGTTTCCATTTTGAAGTAAGCGTTATAGACATCGGTACCCACGGTCAAAGCCCCATGATTCTCCAACAGGAAGGCATCGTGGCACTGTAGATAGGGGCGAATGGACTCAGGAATTTCCTCCGTGGACGGGGTTCCATACTGGGCCAGTGGCACCCACCCCAAACTAATCACCACTTCAGGCATAATCGGCGTTTTTAGAGGGATCCCTGCCACGGCAAAGGCCGTTGCATGAGGGGGATGAGCGTGCACCACCGATCTCACATCCTCCCGCTCCCGATAAACCTGAAGGTGCATCTTCAACTCCGAGGAGGGTCGCATTGTTCCGGACTTGACACGACCATCCATATCCACGGTAATTAACATCTCCGGAGTGAGAAATCCCTTGCTTACCCCCGTAGGCGTGGTCAGTACTTCATCTTCCCCGATGCGAATCGTGATGTTACCATCGTTAGCAGCGACAAATCCCCGATTGTAAATCCGCCGCCCCACTTCAATAATATCCTGCTTCAATTTCAGCTCTGAATCCATCACACAACCTCCCTTGCTCCTACACAGTAATATATTTCCACTTTCCTTGGCGGAATCTCCAAGTGATGATAAGAGCCCGCACCATCTGATCCAGTGTCAAGGCAAGCCATACTCCAACTAGGCCCCAACCCAGCACTATTCCCAAGAGATAAGCTAAGGCTACACGGAATCCCCAAACACCCACTGCCGTCGCATACAGGGGCCAAGTGGTGTCCCCGGCTCCCCGCAATGCACCCCGCAGGACAAACTGTGTCGTTTGGAAGGGTAGGGCAAAGGCAATAATCTTCAGTACCAGTGCACCCCAGCGGGTGACTTCGGGATCGTTGGTATACAAGCCGACAACCTGCCGACCCATGGTCCAGAACAACAGGCTGACCAGCATAGAAGCCCCTGCAGCCAAGAGCTGGGTCTGCTTGGCACACTTCTCTGCCAAGGGGGGATCCTGCGCCCCCAGACTCTGTCCCACCAAAGTGGTTGCCGAAGCGCCAAAGGCCTGACCAAGCATAAAGGATAGACTCATGATGTTCATGCCAATTTGGTGGGCCGCAAAGACAACGGTTCCTAGCCCCGCCACAGTCCTGACAAACACCATCTGACCGGAACGCAAGACCAACTGCTCAATGGCTGCCGGCCAACCGACATGCAGCACCCGCTTGTACATGTCCAAGTCCGGGCGCAATAACCCCTTGAGCCGCATACGTACCCTGGCATTTCCCCGAAGCAACACAATAGTTGCCAAGAGGCAAGTGATCATCCGAGCAAAGGTAGTTGCAATTCCTGCTCCCAGCACGCCTAAGCGGGGAAAACCCCAGTTCCCGTAGATTAGGACATAGTTACCCAGGATATTGACGATGTTGGCTACAATATTGACCACCATCGTGGTCTTCATCTCACCGGCACCACGCAAGGATGCGGTCAGATTCATCGCCAGGCTCATAAACACAAATCCAATGGATACAACCCGCATGTAACCAAGGCCCTGGGAGATAATTCCGGAATCGGCACCCATGAAAACCAGAATTTGCCGGGACCACATCAGTCCCAGTAACGCGGCAACAGCCCCCGCCACCAACGTCAGGGCCGCGCTCTGAGTCGCTGCGTGATCGGCATCCTTGGGCTGTTCGGCCCCGATGCTCCGGGCAACGACGGCGGTGGTACCTACATTGAGAGCGATAAAAATGCCCAGTGCAAAGTTCACCGGCTGGTTGGCCAGCCCCACAGCGGCAACGGCGGCGGGTCCCAACCTTCCAACCATCATCATGTCCACCATACCAACAAGGGTAACAAAGATCTGTTCCACCAGCGCCGGCCCTGCTAACCTAAGTACCCTGCTGCGAATCTCGGAAAGACCTAACTCCTTCCGAGGTCGCTGATCCCTGGTCTGTCCCTCTGCGAGATTCAGCTGTGACAATCTATTTCCTCCATCCTAGAATAATTGATCATAATTTCTACTTCCAGTTCCAAGGGGAAATAACCTTCTAGAGTTGACAAGAGCGTTACATTCCCCAGAAACAAAACCGCCAACGGGCATCTTCTACTCCCGTTGGCGGTTTTGTTAGGCTACTTGTTCTTCCTTCTTGATAGTCCCATCTATTCCAATCATGAACTGATGAATGGGTACCCGCTTGCCGGCCATTTCCATCGCTCGGTTGGCGATGGCCAGCAATCCCGAGCAGCAGGGGACTTCCATATGGGCAATCGTCAATCGCTTCAGGTTATTTTTCACCAAGATCGTTGCCAGCTTGGTGATATACTCTGTAGAATCATCGAGTTTGGGGCAGGCAACAGCTACCTTGCGCCTCTGCAGCAACCTCTGGTGGAAGTTTGCGTAGGCAATGGGAACACAGTCGGCACAAAGCAACAGGTCGGCATCCTGTAGATAGGGAGCGCTAGGCGACAACAGCGCCAATTCCACCGGCCACTGGGTCAGAGCCGATGGGATCTCCTCCACCGCCTCTCTGCCTTCCTCCCCCTTGGTCCAGCAAGCACAGGAAGCTGGGGTTAACTCCATCATCCGAGCCCCGGGACAGCCCATATGAACCCCACTCTCCTGGGCCGGTTGCTGGGGGGCTGGCTGTTGGCTGGCCAGACGACGGGCATGGGCCATGGCTGCCTCCTCATCAAATTCCGGAGCCTCACGTTTTTCTATTGACAGCGCTCCCTGGGGACAATGGCCAAGACAGGCACCCAGTCCGTCGCAAAAGTCATCCCGAAGCAGGCGGGCTTTCCCATCGATAATCTGTAGGGCTCCTTCGGCACAAGCGGGAACGCACAATCCACAACCGTTGCATTTCTCCTCGTCGATCACAATCATATCGCGTACTGCCATCAGGTGATCTACCTCCTCCGGATCCAATTGTACATCAACGAGGGAAATTAGCCCTTGACTTAAGTCAATTATCCACGAATTCCCCTTCAGAGTCGGCTCGAGTAAAGTAGTATTCCAGGAATTCTCGAGCCATGGGAGCTGCCGCCGAGGCACCGCCCCCACCGTTTTCAACAAAGGAAACGATCACAATTTCCGGAGCCTTTACCGGGGCATATCCTGCAAACCAACCGTGGGCATCGCCGCTATTGACCTCGGCACTACCGGTCTTACCGGCAACGGAAACTGGAAAGTCACGGAAGACATTGCGGGCAGTCCCCCGAGCGTTACTCACAACGGCCACCAAACCCTTTTCAATTGCACGCCACTTGGCCTCAGCCATCTCGATTCTCCGTGCCACCTCAGGCTCCGTTCTGACAATGGTATCCCCGGTGGGGCTTTGGATCTCCATCACCAGCCTGGGAACATACTGAACACCATGGGTAGCCAAGGTGCTGTACATCAAAGCCACCTGCAAAGGGGTAGTCAACAGATATCCCTGCCCAATGGCCAAATCCATGGTTTCCGCTTCGTACCAATTTCGATCCCAGACGGGGCGATCAGCAAAGGTCCGCTTCTTCCACTCGGGATCGGGGACCAACCCGGCCTTATCCTGAGGAAAAAGATCGACTCCCGTCGATTCGCCAAAGCCAAACATCCGGGCATACTTCGCCAAGGAATCTATTCCTAAACGAAAGCATAGCTCCCAGAAAAAGTCGTTACTGGACCGTTCCAACGCCGTTGGCAGATCGATCCAGCCGTGGGGTGCCAAGGGTGGATAACGATTGAGGATCCAGTCCTTTTTCCCATATTTGCTCCTACCGGTAGCGTAGTACAATTCATCGACCTTAAATTTGTCTAAGGCTAAGGCAGCAGTGGCCGTAACGGGTTTGAAGACGGAACCGGGAGGATACAGTCCCTGCGTCGCCCGATGCAACATCGGTAAGGCAGGATCAGCCTGAAGCTGGGCAAAGTTGCGATTGGGAGCATCGGGCAACAGCAAATTGGGGTCAAAGCCTGGCTCACTAGCCATCGCCAAGATCTCCCCTGTCCAAGGGTCCAAGGCGATGATTACCCCAGCCTTTGCCGCGGGTCCATCGGGATTGCTGCGAAGTCGCTCCAGGTTGTTTCGAATAATCTCCTCGGCAACCCTTTGCAGGTCAGAATCGATGGACAATACCACGTTGTTGCCGGGAATAGGGTCCTGGGTCTCCAACACCCTTTGAGTTCGACCGATGGCATCAACTTCCCGCAGAATCCAACCATCCTGTCCCCTTAACTGCGCCTCATAGGCCCGTTCGATCCCGGTCTTGCCGATCAAGTCTGAGCCGTAATAACCGCTGTATTGGGCCAGCTCCTCTTGACTGATCATCCCCAGATAACCCAAGACATGACTGCCAACGGCACCCTCGGGATAGGTGCGCACCACTGCACCTTCAAGATGAACGCCGGGGATATTCTGCTGTTCTTCCGCCACACAAATTACCGTTTCTGGTCCCAGATGGCGCACCACTGGAACGGGATCAAAGGCTCGGTAGTCGCGAGATTGCAGTCGTCTGAGAATATCTTCAGGGTCAGCCCCGGTCATCCCGGCTAGGGTGTCGGCCACATCCTCCAGGGGCCGATCCAAATCATCCCGGACCACCGTCACCTGGTATTCAACCTTGTTCGTGGCTAGCTTTAATCCGTTGCGATCGAGGATCTCTCCCCGGGGGGCTTGAACCCGCTCAATGCGACTCTTGTTGCCTTCAGCCAAAGCAGCATATTTATCTCCCTGGATGATCTGCAGCTGCCACAGGCGGGCCGCAAGGATAAAGAGAATTAGCCAGATTAACCAGCTAAAGGCCTTGACTCGATGCTCAAAGGTCTTATCCTCCATAGCCCGGCCTCCTTCCCATGCTCACCTATTTCATGTACCTACTAACCACATCCATCAACTCATCGATGGCTTCGTCGCCCCGCTTTTGTTCAATTGCCCCGGCAACACAGCCCCGAATGTGAGATTCTAGCAGAATCTGCCCCACTCGATTGAGAGCAGACCGCACCGCTGATATCTGATTCAGGATGTCGAGACAATATTGATCTTCTTCAACCATCCGGTTAATCCCCCGGACTTGACCTTCGATTCTATTCAATCTGTGGATCAGATTCTTCTTGACCTCATCGCTTCGATAACTCATCCTGTCGCGCCCCCTTGTTCAAGAATACCCCTATATGGTACATATTGATTCTATCATCAGGCCCGGTGACAGGGCAATGAAAAAGCATCCGCCTCTCAAACGGATGCTCGATCTAGTACGAAGATTGAAGCCTGCTTGAGGCTGCCTTGCCGTCTAATCCGGCTGGATTAGACGGCGACTCAGTCGCCACAGGAGAATCGACAGGAGAATGGCTCCCCCGCCAATTAACAAGTCACTTTTTAGTACATGACGGGTCAGAAAAATCATGAATCCATGAAACAAAGGAAACAACCACAGTTCAACGGCCACAATTTGCAGAAACCGACCCATTAACAGGGCAATATCCTTGAGCTTCCGCAGGGTCTCTGCCACCCAAACCACAAACCCGATCCAGGCGGCAGCGAGAAAGAGCATAAGGGGTCCTCCCACATAAGCCTTCACGAAGTTCGCTGCCGAAGCGTGGGTAGGTCGCAGCGTTAACCTTCCCAGCAGGACTAAAACGATCCAGAGCCATATCAGACTGATTCCACCCGCTACTACCGTCAACAGGATCTTGAGAGTGAGTTCAGCCATATTGCGTGTAGTGAGCGGGTTTTCACGCTTAGCCATGGTCGCGCCCCCAATGAACCTTCAGAATTTAGCCTTTGTTGGGAACCTTCTCGCTTTCTCCCTGAGTCCCTCTTTATTTTTCCTAAATCTGGGAAATCAACTTGCCCGGGGTGGTCCACAGGAACCTCGCAGAACCAGCTCGACGTCGATCACCCGAGGGGGACGATGTTCTTCGGGGTTGCGGATTAGGGCCAGTAGCTCGTTGACGGCCTGTCGCCCCATCTCCACACCGAATTGCCTCACCGTTGTCAAGGCCGGACGCACGTGTTCGCTAGCGGCAATGTCGTCAAATCCAACAATTGATAAATCCCTGGGAATCTGCAGTCCCCGATCCTGGGCACATTCCATCGCTCCAAAGGCCATTAAATCGCTGACTACAAAGACCGCTGTCGGAGGGTTGTCGGCATCCAGCAATCGGGCCATCGCTCGATACCCGCCCTCCTTCGTGAAGTCGCCATATTCCCTCAGAGACGGATCGTAGGCAATACCGGCCGCCTCTAATCCCGACCTGTAGCCCTCGAACCGCTGCCGGGCAATAAAGAAACGGTCTGTGCCGCCGATCAATCCAATCCGCCTATGTCCTAATGATACTAAGTACTCCACCGCTTTATGACTGCCACCGACATTGTCGGAAGTAACGTATGTAGTCTGCTCCCCACTTCCCTCGATGTCCACAAACACCACCGGCACCTTCGCCATCTGAAGGGCATCAAGCACCGAGGTCTTGGGCTCAAAGCCAAGGACAACTATGCCTTCTAACTGCATCTGCCGCCACAGCTGATTAGATGGAGGGTGAGCAGAGTCTTCTTCATTAACCCATAGTGTCAGCCCAAACTCACTGCCCTGCAGCCCAAAAACCAATCCCCCGATTACATCGGGAAAAAACAGGTGCGTTAAAATCCCCGCTTCCATAGTTAACAAGCCAATGAGATGGGAACGCTGAGTAACTAGTCCCCTGGCAATGAGATTGGGGCGATACCCTAACTCCGTCGCCACCCTCCACACCTTAGCCTTTGTGGCAGGGGCTACAGTATCATAATCATTCAGTGCGTGGGAAACCGTAGCAATGGACACTCCTGCCTTTTTTGCAACATCCTTCAAGGTAACCATGATGAATCTCTCCAGTTAGTGTTCCTTGCTAAGACTGCTTCTGTTGTGGGATCTGAAGGCCGATTACGTTCAGTTCTCCATTGAAGGGTGATCCGCCTGAAGACTATCTACCCAGCACCTGACGGAGAAGACCTGGACGGTTGGTGATAATTCCCGTCACCTGGTACCTGGCGAGTCTCTCCATATCTTCCGTCCGATCTACTGTCCAGGGGTTAATAAACAGTCCGGACTCCTTGGTAGCTGAAACCGTGGCCTCATCAACTGTATAGTAGGCGGGATGTAGACCCTTAGCCTTCATCCCGACAGCGTACTGCCAAGGCTGATATAGGCAAGCCGAATACAGCAGGGCAGTGGGCAGCTCCGGTGCAACTTCCTGGGTTTCGACTAAGGTGTAGTGATTAAAGGAGGAGATACAGGTACGCTCCATCATGTCATACTCCCTCAGCAGCTCAACGGTCTTTTGCACTATCCCGGGATAAGGAGTGACATTCGTCTTCAGTTCGATATTAAGCCAGGCGGCATTGCCCCGGAACAGCTCAAGAACTTCCGACAACAGAGGAATCCTTTCCCCGGTAAAGCTGCTGTCGAACCAACTGCCAAAGTCCATCTCTTTCAGCTGAGCCAGGGTCAGCTCGGCGATCGCCCCTTTGCCATCACTGGTGCGGTCCACCCGTTCATCGTGACAAACAACGACATGACCATCCTGACTCAGATGTACATCAATCTCAATCCCATCGGCCCCCAACTCCAAGGCCTTCTCGATACCAGCTAGGGTATTCTCTGGCGCCAAGACCGGAATCCCCCGGTGTCCAATAATCATCGGACCTGACTGCATAGTTGATCGCCACCTAAACTAAAATGATTTCTCCTAAATTATTCCCCCGCTGGCGAGTAAATCCTGCTACCTAGGCCTTGTCGCCGTTGGTTTTCCGGCCACAATCCACCCCTTGGGCAGAGGCTTTGCCACAAAAAAACTTCCCACCGGCCCGCGATGGGAAGTTACAATTAGTGGATATTTCGCTTACTTGGCTTGCTTCAGGGCTTCCTTTGCGGTTTCCTTAAACCGCTGCGAAGTCTGCGTAGCTCCCGAGACAATATCTACCTTATCGGGATCTTGAGTATCTAACAACTGTTTTTCCAAGGTCCTTTGGGCTTCAATTGCCTGGGGATACCGATAATCGTCTCCCTTGGGTTGTCCCGATTCTGCATTGATCTCCTGGTACTTTACCTCAGTGATCCGACCATCGGTGATAGTGATTTCATTCTGTGCGTACCAATTGTGGGAGTCTGGGTCCGTCCTAGCCCGATAGGTACCATCGGACCAGGCGGATTCCTTCTGGGCACAACCACCCATAATCACCAGTCCCAGGACAATTATTGCTAGAACAACTCGATACTTGTGGAGCACCATGATAACCTCCCATCTGCGGTGAACTACTCCTTCGTAGTATCCCCTCACTGCCGTAGATTATGGGAATAGGATCAACCGGCGGGGGCAACTATATTGGGTAGTACCGTTAATTGCCAACAGATACCATAGATTCCTTTGGGAGGCGAGCTGATGGCCAAGATAGTGATCCTTGGGGGCGGATATGCCGGGATTGAGGCGGGGCTGACCCTGCACCGCCGTCTTCGGGGCCGCCGGGACGTTGAAATCACCCTCATTGACGCCAACCCCTTCCATACCCTGTTAACGGAGTTACATGAAGTTGCCGGTGCGAGAGTTAGGGAACAGGCAGTCAAGGTACCTTTGCAGCTTATTTTTCAATACACCCGGGTCCGACTGGTGCAGGACTACATCACTGAATTCGACTTTGAGCACAAAGTAGTTCGCTCCCAACAGCGGGAGTACGACTATGACTACTTGGTGATTGCCCTGGGTAGTGAACCCACCTTCTATGGGATTGAGGGGATGCAGGAGCATGCCTTTTCCCTGTGGTCCCTGGATGATGCCCTGCGAATTCGCAATCACATTACCAGGATGGTAGCCACAGCCGCACGCACCCCCGATCCTCTCAAACGCCGCAAGTATCTCACCTTTGTCGTCGGTGGAGGGGGCTTTACCGGGGTGGAAATGATTGGCGAACTGATCCTCTGGCGACGCCGGCTCAGCCAAGAATACAACATCCCTCTTAGCGAAATTCGCTTAGTCCTGGTGGAAGCCCTCGATGCCATTCTCCCCCACATCGATGCTAAGCTAGCGGACAAAGTATTGGCCTACCTTGATGCCCACCATGTGCAGGTCTTCACCGGTCAGAGAATAACAGCGGTGGAGCCCGACAGAATCACCCTTGGCGATAATCTAGAAATTGAGACCAAGACATTGATCTGGGCCGGAGGGGTTATGGCCAATCAGGTGGTGCAAAATTCTGGATTGCCGCAAAGGGGCAGGGGCCGCCTTCAGGTAAATCAATACCTCCAGGTGGAGGGCTATCCCGAAGTATTCGCCGCGGGCGATAACTGTGGTTTGACCTGGGAAGAAGAGGGACGGCAGGTGCTGATGCCAGCGCTGGTGGAATCTGCCTTGGCCACCGGCAAGACCGCGGCAACGAATATCATCGCTAGCCTGGCGGGCAAGCCCCTGCGCCCATCGAGGCCCAAGTATCACGGATTGATGGTATCCGTGGGTCGTTGGTGGGGAGTTGCCGACATCATGGGCCTTCGCTTGGTGGGGTTTTTAGCGATTGCCATAAAACACCTGGTCAACCTCCACTATCTCTTCGGCATCGGGGGCTTTGAACTGATCTTTGGCTATCTGCACCACGAGTTTTTCGGGATGCGGGAAGACTATCACAGTACTCCGGAAAGGCAGTTTACCCGCCAGCGCCCCCTGTTTTTCCTTGTACCTTTACGCCTGTACTTAGGTTACATGTGGTTACAGGAAGGGATCACAAAGCTTGCCGATGGTTGGTGGCACACCGTCATGCTGGGCGAGTCCGTCATGACTGAGCTGGGTGGCCCTGCCTTCACGGTGGATACCACCTCAGGGGCAACCCTATTGGAACTGGTGGGACCCAACACCCCTAGCTGGTATCAGTGGTTTGTTGAAGGGGTAATTTACCCCAATTCCCTCCTATTTCAGAGGCTGGTAGTAATTACCGAGATTGGCCTGGGACTAGCCTTCCTGCTCGGGTTCATGACCATCGTAGCCGCGATAGTTTCCATCGCCATGAATATCAACTTTCTCCTGTCCACAGGACTTCACGACTACTGGTGGATCTTTGCATCGATAGCTATGCTCGCGGGTGCCGGCGATGTCTTTGGCCTAGACTACTTTTTCATCCCCTACTTAATGCGCCAATGGCGCTACTTGGTGCGCAACAGACGCATCAACCCCTTCCTGCGCTAAGGCAAGGGTTTCAAAGGATCAGCAAAAAAGCCAAGCCGAAATCTACCTTTGGCTTGGCTTGACAGTTTGCACTTCAACCTTCATCACAACCAACGCTGGAGCCAGTCCATCACTCGGACCCTGGCATCGGCGGTTTCAAAATGTCCGGTGTCATAACGCACCAATTCCCACCGCTCTGGAAAACCAGCCTGCTGATAGGCGTCCCTGAGGGCGGCATCAATG
>JAAYGB010000033.1 GCA_012727955.1 Bacillota bacterium | reverse complement strand
GTGTAGATCTGGGTTGTCGAGATGCTGCTGTGACCGGCAATCTCCTGGACCGTTCGGATGTCAACACCTGCTTGCATCAGTAGGGTGAAACAGGTGTGGCGCAGTTTGTGGGGGGTTAAGTTCTTCTTTTTCAGAGGGGATCTATCTACCGCGGTCTGAAAGATATAACGCAGTCCATTGGGTTGCAGCGGATGTCGTTTGTTGCTTAGAAAGAGGATATCCGTTGGCACTGCTGGATCCCTAACCACAAGATACTCCTTTAGGGCCTTAATCGTCCGCTCCGTCAAGGGAACAAGGCGCTCCTTCCGTCCCTTTCCTAACAGGCGTACCGTTTGTCCTGTGAAGTCTATGTCCGGTACAGTGATGGACAGCAACTCTGCAAATCTACAGCCACACTGTAGAAACATCAGGAATATGGCGTAGTCTCGTGTCGGATACAGGCTGTTTTCCTGCACCGACTCCAGCAGCTGCTCCGCCTCTTCCAAGGTAAGATAAACGGGCAGCAGCTTCTGCTGCCGAAGAGACCCTACGGCAGCCACAGGACTTTGGTCAATGTCCCACTCCTCGTTGTCCGTCAAGAAGCGATATAGGGAGCGAAGGGCACAGAGTTTCCGGTTAATAGTCCTGGTCTGATTCTGCCGCTCATTTCTCAGATAGGCTAGGAAACTGCGAATTTCACTCCGTTTGACACTTCCTAAGTCGACAACCTCCGGCGATACTCCCCGGCTTTGCCCAAGATAACGAAGGAACATTCTCAGATCCTTGCGATAGCCGTCAATGGTACCGGGACTGGAATTGCGCTCAATCTCCAAGTACATCAAAAAGTCTTCTACTGCCGGATGCTCTAAGCGAACCTTATCAGCCATATTATGCCCTCCAGTACTCTAGGGCATCTGGCTGGCAATCATGGAGCCGATTCGATATCCTCTTTCGTTAAAGGGGCAAAAGCTCCTTTGCGTCTCTATGGATCGGCCATGAACCCCCGCAGGAAGACAGTATCTTTTTGTCCCCTAGTACGAGAAGGGGGCGAATTGCGGTAGGCAGAAAAGAAACAGCCCCTTACAGATAGGGTAAGAGGCTACCGAAGAAATTACTTGAAGGGTTGGCTGGAAAACCTGTAACTACCCCTAATCTAACGCATAGCGCTCGATGAATAGCCTGCATGCTTAGGAATCTTCTTGCCGACTATTTTCCGAGCTCTCTTAACAATCCGGCGCCGCTCCTGATCAAATTCGTTATCTCTCAGCAAGGCTTCAATGAACTCTTCCGCTCCTATCCGCCCAGTACGGTATTTCCGATTCAATGATTCTTGTCTAGCTCTCAGAGTTCCCATTAGTTGCAACCTCCCTCCGACCAGAGCTCTCGCTCATCTTACCATCCAGATAAAATAATCCCATTTTTGTCAGGAATGCGACAAGACCTTCAACAATCCTCGGCGATTCTAAGGTTCTGGGTAGATTCGTTTTCCCGGTATCAATATGCCTCTGAGATTCTGATCTGATATCCTTTCACCCATCCTTTGCCGCAGTGATTGCCATTAACGTGTGTATCTTTCAGGAATAGCCGGAAAATCGACTAGTGGTTCAAGCGCTGTGTCGGCCCACTCTCATTTTCCCTACACTTCATAACCCCTAGCCTTCATCTCCGAGGAGACCAGGCTGCCGTCTATCTCTGCTAGGGTCTTCTGGGAACTGGCTGCTACGGCAGCAGCGTATCCGATGGCTTCTCCCGTAGGTACTGCATTTCCCGTTACCCTGTAAGACGCGTGAGCATAGAAATCACCGCTGATGCACCGACCGGCCATTCCCAGGTTATCAAAGGCTGCCGAGACCAGACTGCGGTAGGGAATATGATAGGGCTTAACCTTAATGCCCTCATTGTCACACCCTAGCTGGGAGTCAGCATCTAGGGCGTGAATGTCAACACCAAATCTCACTGTACAGACTCCATCCTCAAAGCGCCGTCCTTCCGTGATATCCTCAACGGACAGGTAGTACCTACCCTTGATCCGCCGGCCTTCCCGAAGTCCAATAAAGGACGGTGTCGCCGCCAGGCGCAGGTCTTTCCAACCGGCCCGCTCCCGGAGAATATCGATGGCATCGCCGTTCTCCTTCCGAGCCCGTAAAGTGGCCTGGGTAAGGCTCTCGGCGGAGTCGAATCTCACATTAAACTCATGGTTCACCGAGAACATATACAGTTCTGGATAGGGCAGCTGGTTGATACTAGCCGCGTTGTTTTTACTGCTGATCTCAAGGCCAAGCTCCCGCATGAACTCATAGAACTTCGGCTTCTGCATTACGTCCCCGGCATCCTCCGGCACTCCAGTGACAATGGCCAACATTGTCGCGGGCTGCAGCTTCCCGCTTACCGGATGACCGGCTTCCCACTCACATCCTGCCCGAGCGGCAAAGTCCCCGTGCCCGGTGCAGTCAATCATAATTTTGGCTGCATAGGCACTGCGACCTTCACAGTTCTCAACGATGACACCCTTGAGCTGACCATCGGCGATCATCGCCTGCACAACCCGAGTATGATACAAAAGATCAACGTCAGCTTCCAGGCACAACTCTTCAAGGAGAAGCTTCATCGCCTCACCGGCAATTAGGAAGTTATGGGGATGAGTGCGGGGTTTGGGTAGAACCGCACCCCTTTCCGCCAGCTTTCCTTTGATCTCCAGCAGCAGTCCACCTTTACCCTCGACATCGAGTACCAACCCGGCCATTCCTTGAGTCCAGATACCACCGAGACACCCGCCGACCTCCAAAAGCAAAGTGCGAGCTCCCTGTCTGGCGGCAGAGACCGCGGCACTCACGCCGGCCGGACCTCCTCCACAGACAATCACGTCATATTCAGCTTTGATATCAATTTCCCGAGCTTCTTCCAGCCACTTCATCCTTTGAACCCTCCGCGTCCTGTCTGTGTTCCGTTGGTCACTCATCCTCTTTCGCTCAATAGGGGTAGGCTCCTTTGCCCCCCTGTCTATATGGCATATCCCCGGGCTTTCATTTCCTCGGAGACTCGACAACCGTCTAGTTCAGCTAAGGTTCTTTGGGTTCTGACTGCCACGGCAGCAGCATAGCCGATGGCCTCTCCCATAGGCACTGCATTTCCCGTCATCCGGTAGGAGGAGTGGGCGTAGAAATCTCCACTGATGCACCGCCCGGCCATCCCCAGGTTATCAAAGGCTGCTGAGACCAGACTGCGATAGGGAATATGATAGGGCTTAGTCTTAATCCCTTCAGTCCCCGCGCCTACCGTTGCGCTGGCATCCAGGGCGTGAACATCAACGCCGGCCCGCACGGTACACACCCCATCGACAAAGCGGCGTCCTGCTATGATATCCTCAACGGACAGATAGTACCTGCCCCTAATCCGCCTACCTTCCCGAAGTCCAATTAGAGACGGTGTTGCCGCCAGGCGCAGGTCCTTCCAACCGACCCGCTCCCGGAGAACCTCGATGGCATCGCAGAGCTCCCTCCGGGCCCGTAAAGTTGCCTGGGTAATACTTTGGGCGGAGTCGAATCTCACATTAAACTCGTGGTTAACCGAGAACATATACAGCTCTGGATAGGGCAATTGGTTGATGCTCGGCGCATTGTCCTTGCTGCTGGGCTCAAAGCCCAACTCCTGCAGGAACTCGTAAAACACCCTCCCCTTCATCACCTCGGCGGCATCCTCCGGCACTCCAGTGACAATGCCCAACATCGTTGCCGGCTGGAGCTTTCCACTTACGGGATGACCGGATTCCCACTCACATCCTGCCCGAGCGGCAAACTCCCCGTTTCCGGTACAGTCAAGCAAAATCTTGGCTGCATAAGCACTGCGCCCTTCGCAGTTCTCAAGGATGGCGCCTTTCAGCTGACCATCGACGATCATCGCCTGCACAACCCGAGTATGATACAAAAGATCAACGTCAGCTTCCAGGCACAACTCCTCAAGGAGCAGTTTCATCGCTTCGCCGGCAATTAAGAAGTTATGGGGATGAGTGCGGGGTTTAGGTAAAATCGCATTCCTTTCGGCTAGCTTTCCTTTGATCTCCCGCAGCAGCCCACCCTTCCCCTCAACATCCAAGACCAACCCGGCCATTCCTTGAGTCCAGATCCCCCCGAGGCATCCGCCGACCTCCAAAAGCAAAGTCCGGGCTCCCTGTCTGGCAGCAGAGACTGCCGCACTTACCCCGGCTGGCCCGCCTCCACAGACAATCACGTCATACTCAGCCTTGACATCGATTTCCCGAGCATCCTCTACCCATTTCATTTTCCGATCCCCTCCGCATCTTAGCTGTGTACCCTAGATCACGCATCCTCTTTCGTTCTATTGCAGCAAGCTCCTTTACACTCCTGAGAACTCATCGTAAATCTCGACCAGCCCAAAGGAGCCCCCCATGGCTAGTTGAGTTGCCACTCTGTGTCCCTTTCTCGCTCCAAAGGAAAAGGGCAAAGGAATGGATGCTGTGTTAGCATCCATCCTTTGCCCCAGTGATTGGCATCTGATGTATCTTTCTTCAAGGAAAGGCCGGCACCTAGGCTAGTGCCCTAGGCCGTGGCGTTAGTTTATTTTCATTCCTTTGGCTTGATCTCTAGCTCCAGAACTGTGACCGACGCCCCGGGGAAGGTCCAGTTTATCAGGTCTCCTGGGTTGACCCTTGTCTCTTCTGGAGCGAAGGTGTCTCTTCTTTCAGAATCGACATAGGCGTCAATTCCAGGAGCGATGGTATAGGCGCAGCCGCCGACTACTTCATGACCCTCGATACTGATATCCACGGTATTGGCCCGATGGAGATCCCCATTGATCACATGGAGATACAGCCGGTTATCGGTTCTGCTGATGGCCATATCCAGACCCTTTAAGTCGCTGGGTACCGCGACTCCGTATTCTCCGATATGTTTTCTATAGAAGGTACAGATAATCCCCACGGGCATCAGGTACATCCGCTGCATGGGACTGCCCAGCATCACAGCATTGACGGTCCAGCGGTTTCCGAAGAAGTCTGCCAAGGTGGCGATTTTCACCATGTCGCCGTGGCGTTGATAGAGATTGAGCACCTTAGCATGGTACAATCCCGCGAGCCACTCATGGAGTAGGAAACAGGTGTTGTGAGGCTTCAGGGATAGATGCCCCTCGGTGATGGCAATCTTGGCGTCGGAGCCCTTCTCTTCAATGATGGCTTCCAGCTCCAAGAGCCGGGGCTCAAGGATATCGTAGATTTCCAACAGCTCTGCCCAGGCCCGATCCCGATCCTTCATGTACTCCATTCCCGTAAGAATGGTATCCTCCCGTCGCGGACCCTGGCACATCATATGGGCTGCCACATAGTCCACCTGATCACCGGCAATATCCAAAAGCTCCGGGGCCCACCAGGCATCCCGATTTCCTTCTTTACATCCCCACCCAATTAACTTAATCTCAGGATCCACCTGCCGCATCGCCTTAGCGTACTTCACAAACTCCTTAGCACTTTCCTCACTGGTAAAGCGATGGCCCGCCTTGGGATAGGAGGTTTCGTTCCCCACTTGCCAGAAGCGAATCCCCCAAGGCTCGCTCTTGCCGTTGACTTTGCGCAGGTCATCATCGGGGTCGTTGCAGTAGCGAACTAAGGCCGCAGCTTCCTCGGGGGTACCGGCTCTGTTCTCTCCTCGAACGGTGTTGATATACTCGGGACGACCATCCGCGGAGAAGTTTACGCCCAGCAGGGGCTCTGCACCTACTTGCTCACAGAAATCCATGTACTCATGGAGTCCCACCTGGTTGCTCTCCAGACCACCCCAGAGGTAGTTGATCATGGGAATCCGCCGGTCTCTTGGGCCAATTCCCTCCCGCCACTTCCAGAAACTGGTGAGAATGCCGCCCCAGCGAATCATTGATGGGGACAGCTCTTTGATTACTTCAATAAACTCCGGCTTCCATTGGTCTCGTTGAAAGTCCCAAGCGGCCTCAACAGAGGAATCCGTGGTGCCCAACGGCTCCATGAACTGCATAAACAAGTACGGGGACAGTTCATACATAGGCTTAGGATCAATTCGGATCATGTTGTCATCCTCCCAAGTCTTGATAAAGTCCTTGCAATGTTGAGATGCCATCACTTGATACCCGATGTTGGTAACAACAGTAAAGCCCACTTCCTTGGGGCTTGGACTCAGGAGGAAATCCCAGCCTAGAAGTGGGCAAAGTTGTTGCTAGCGGCGATACAGTCTGCCGGTTTCCTTGAGGTATTGGACACAGGCCAGTACCCAGTCCGTTTGGATGAAGTCGAAGTTGCGGTCCGCCAGCCATCCCCAGCCGTTGGCGGGATCGTTAATCAGGGACTCATCGTCGGAGTGCCCGGCCGCCAACACTGCTTTGTAGTCATAGACGATGGCGTTGGACCAGGCCAGCTTGCCGTCCCGATGAAGCATAGCGATGTACTCTTCCGAGGCCACTTCGGAGTCCTCGGTGGTAAAGAGTAATTCTGAACCGATATAATTGATATTTCTCCTTTGCAGATATTCGTGAATACCCTGATCCTCGCTGATAATCGGCATAAAGGGAATATCGGGAGCGTAGTCCTCCACCATGTCTAGGATTTCCGGTTTTGGCGAGGATTTAAGCAGAATCTGATCCTGGATGTTGTGCCTTTTAATCTTCTCGATGATCAGCTCGGGACAGTCCCAGAACTTATCCACATTAATGAAGCAGCGTCCCTTGAAGTGTTCAAAGACCTCATCCAGGGTGTTGAGTCCAATATCCGTTGGAGTGTCGTCGATGTTGACGTACCGCAGCTTCTTGATCTCCGCTGCCGTCATGGTGCGGATATCAACATCCCCGTTGAGATGGGCCCGCTCCATCTTAGGGTGAAAGATAAAAAGTTCATCGTCGGCGCTTTTCGTCACATCGATTTCAATCATATCCGCGCCGTGCTTAAGGGCAATGTCATAGGCAGCAAGGTTATTGCAGGGAATATTACCGCCAAATACTCCCCGGTGCGCCACGATGATAATCTTCTCCTGGGCCAGTTCTTGCAAGGTCCCCTTCATCTTCATTCTCCTTTATCCTTCATATTGTCATAATCCCATGAGCTTCTTGTAGTTGGCCGCCACATGCTCCGGCGTTGAGGTCTCGCGATCGGCCAGCTCGTAGTTAAAGGTCCCAGAATAACCCACTTCCTCCAGGGCGGAAATTAGCTCTTCCCAATCGATGAGACCTTCTCCCGGGAGCAGGTGCCGCTCATCGATAAAGTCGTAGTCAGAGACATGTAAGGTAACGATTTTATCGCCTACGGCCCGGATGTACTCCACATTGGATTCGATCAGGCTGTGGTTGGTATCAAAGCAAACCCGCAGGTTGGGTATCGCCTCTAGGATGCGGAGCATCTCATCACTGGTACGGCAGATACAGGTGCGAGGTAGGTTTTCCACGGCCAAGGTCATTCCCAGGGCATCGGCGATGGCAGTAATCCGTGACAGAGTATCGATGGCAGAGGTAATTCTAATTTCCCGCTCCTCTTCCCGGTAGGGCTCGTTGGAGGGATGGATAACCGCGATTTTAATCCCCGCCTCGGCGGCAGCCCCGAGAAGCTTAGCACAATAGCGGACGGAATTGTCCCGTACCCTTGGATCGGGAGAACTGTTGTCGTAGGTGTCCTTCTCAGAAAAGGGAATATGTATCGAACGGATAGTTACACCGTACTCTCTAGCCAAGGCTGCAATCTCCTTGGAGCGGCGAAAAAAGTCCAGTTCCTCCTCAAAGTAGCGGTGGCTGGAGGAGGTCAGCTCCATATAGCGGATCCCCGCGGCTTGATACTCAGCCAGGATTGACTCCATGGAACCACTTAAGGAAGAAGAAAGACTAACGGGCCAGTCTTTACGCGACATCATGTGGCATCCCCTTTGCGCAGAAGAATTGGTATTTATCCCTTGTCTTCGCCGGGGACAGAAATTACCCTGCGGAATCGAGAAGGTGAAGTTCCCTACCCTTGACTGCCTTCTGCGCTGTCCCGATGCCGAAATGATAGACAAAATCAAGTATTTGGTAACCGATGATGATAGTATTTAATTGGACAAACCGGCAAAGGGAGGAAGGAGGGACTGCTGTGCAAAGCTTTCTCAGCTTAATCCTGGCAATCGAATACATCGAAGCCAACCTTACCAATCCCATTTCCCTTGAGGACATTGCCAGTGAGGCCTACATATCCCTGTCTCACCTGCACCGCATGTTCTCCCGGGTCTTTGGCTGTCCGTTGCGGGAATACATGACCAAACGTCGACTCTGCAGTGCCGCCCACGAACTGGTCCACTCTGACATTACCATCACTGATTTGGCCTTCAAATACCAGTACGGTAGTGTAGAGAGTTTCTCTCGAGCCTTTCGGAAGCAATTTCTCGTCTCTCCCTCGGCCTTTCGCCAGGCCAACCGGTTCACTGAGCTGTATCCCAGGATCATCCTGAAACATCCAAGGAAAGGGGACGGTAAGATGACACCAATACCCAAGTATGACCTAACGGAGCTGAGTCAACGGATCGTTGCTGCCAAGGGAACCTACATTCTTGATGTGGATATCGACAATCTGATGCGAATTAATGAAGAGCTGGGCCGGGGAGCAGGGGATGTGGCCATCGCAGAAACGGCAGCTCGCATCGAAAGAAGCGTTTCCCCAGGCACTGCCTTCTTCCGGATCAGTGCCGACGAGTTCATCGTCATCACCGAAAGGGAGGATCTAGCCAGCGCCGAAGCCATCGCCCAGAAGATCCTATCCCACTCCGACGATCCCGTCACCTGGAATGACACCACCTTCACCTTCTCCGCCAGCGTCGGCATCGCCAAGATCCCCACGGACATCAAGGAATCCACCCCGGCAGTGGAATTGGTGCAGGAGGCGATGTATCAAGCCAAGCAGACCGATCGCAATACCTACAAAGTGATCTAGAGTCCAAGGAACCCTTGATATACCAAAGGGAGGAAGCCCGTTAAGACACATAACGGGCTTCCTCCCTTATATCCCCCTTACTATCTAACGAACTACCCCAGCTTGATCCAAGGTTCCAGACCCGACGGGCGATCGGGATCGACGCCCCGTTCCAGGGCTTTGTAATAGGAAATGGCCTGGGGAATGAAGATAAAGGGTATGCCGTTCACCGCGAAGTTGTGGTAGCTGGGAATGGTGACGGACCAATTGGCGTCCCAGAGATTGTCCTCTTGAGCGCTAATGGTCACCACCTTAGCACCCCGTCCCCGAAGATCCGCAACCAGTCTCCTTTGTTGGGTGATCTCCGCCGGGGAGCAGAACATGATGACCAATGTACTGTCATCCACCAAAACCATGGGACCGTGCCGGACATCCAGCACATGGTGATAGGTTCCCGGCAGTTGCGCGATCTCCGTCACGGCAATGGCTGCTTCGTCGGCGATGCCCTCCAGCTCAGAGTCGGCAAGGACAACGGCTTTAGTCCAATCCTGGGCAGCTATCTCCTTGGCTAAGGGAGTGTACTTTTCCATATACTCGTTACCAACGGTGATGGCGCTGTTAATCTCCGAGAGCAACCCATCGTCCTCGGCGATAATCCCCAAGAGCATCAAGTTAGCGGTATAAAGGTTAGTCACCGTTCTCGTCTGGCAGACACTTTCGTCAAAGGCCCAGGGAATCTCCAGGCACAAATCTGCTATTTCCCCCAAAGGCGATCCTTCCTTGGCCGCGATCCCCAGGGTCTTTACCCCCAAGGCCTTGGCCTTCTCCACCGCCATCACCACTTCACTGGTTCCTCCAGAACGGGAAGGGGCCACCAACAAGGTGCCTTCGATCATATTCCTGTACTGATCGAAGTTAATCAGCAGGTCCCCCGCAGCCATACCGTAGCCTGGAATCCCCAAGCGCAGGCTGGCGGAGACGGCTCCAGACCGACACAGACAGTAACCGGAACCACAGCCGATGAAGGTGATACTCCTAGGCGCATAGCTGGCATAGAAGTCCCGGATTGCATCGGCCTGATCCCGCAGATAATCATATGTACAGCGCAGCGCGTCATACTGGTTATAAATTTCCCCTTCAATTAAGTACATTTCCCAGCCTCCTTGGCAATAAATTCCCGCACCGCCTCGGCACTGTCAAAACCCGAGGCCCCGCCGATGTTGGCAGCACACAGGGCTCCACAGGCATTACCCCAGACCAGGGCTTCCCGCAGGGACAACCCATTTAAGCGAGCAAAGATAAACCCGGCGTCAAAGGAATCCCCGGCTCCCGTGGTATCGGCCACTTCAATAGTAAAGCCGGGAACGTAGATAAACTCATCTCCCTGCTGCAGGGCCGCTCCCTTGCTGCCTAATTTCACTGCAATAGTGGGTACCCTATCCTTCAAGCTTTCTAGACCCCTGCGATAATCCGAGGTCTTGGTGATGGCTATCAGCTCCCTTTCATTGGGAAGAAAGTAGTCCACTAAGGGAAGCACCTCTAGAATATTGGCCTCAAACTTCCCCGCGGGATCATCTCCGGTGTCCAAGGAGATGGTTAGTCCCCGCTCCTTTGCCCGCTGCAATAGGCGAGTAATCCCCCTTTGCAAACTGGTTTGCAGGTAATAGGAGCTGATGTGCATATGATCATATCCGTCCAGCATCTCATCGGTGACGTCACTTTCCTGCAAGCGGCTGATGCACCCAAGATAAGTAATCAGCATCCGATCCTGGGGATAGCTCAGGGACACCGTCACCCCAGTACCACTTTCCCTGTCTTCAATGAGTAAACTGGTGTCAACCCCAATTTCCTGCAGCCGTTCCCGGCAAAACTCTCCCAAGGTATCCCCGCCGATGCGAGCCACTAAAGAGACCTCCGCTCCCAAACGGCTCAGCTGGGCCGCGAAAATTGCGGTGGAACTGCCCAGATGCATTTCAAAGACCCCGGCCACCCGCTCCTGCCCAAACTCCGGCAATCCCTGTACCTGAGACAGGATCAGATCGGGATTAAGCTCACCGGCGGCCAGTACCCGCAGTTTTCCCATGGATATCCTCCTCTCCTTTTCCCTTGCCTCAAGGCTCACTCCCTAGCCCTCAGGTCCTACACCCACCGAGGAAGGAAAGCTGTCGTGGTATGCATATTGCCAGCAACATCCAACCGTGGTAGAGTATGGTTGACGAAAGCGTCAGAATTTTTCTAGTACACAAAAGACACCGACAGGAGGACTGGATCATGCCCCTAGTGACCGTCAAGGAACTACTGACCCCCCAGCCCCAAGGCTGGGCCATCGGCGCCTTTAATGTCCATAACCTCGAGGACGTCCAAGCGGTGGTTTGGGCGGCAGAGGCCCTCAAGGCACCGGTAATTCTCCAGGCCTCCCAAAGTGCCCTCACCCATGCCGATCCAGCCTATATCAGCGGTATCGTCCATGCCGCGGCCAAACTCACCGACCTCCCCATCGCCCTTCAGTTAGACCACGGCCGCAGCTATGCACTGGCCCTAGACTGTATGCGCAAGGGCTTCACCTCGGTGATGATCGACGGCTCGGCCCTTCCCTACGAGGAGAATGTCGCCCTTACTCGGAGGGTAGTGGAAGCCGCTCGCCACTACGGAGTCTCCGTGGAAGGAGAGCTGGGCATCGTCGGCGGCAAGGAAGACGACATCTCCGTGAGGGAGGATCAGGCTGTCCTCACTGATCCAGAGCAAGCCCGAGACTTTATCGAAAGGACGGGAATCGACATCTTTGCTCCCGCCATCGGCACCGCCCACGGCCTGTACAAGGGAACTCCCCGAATCGATTTTGATCGGCTCCAGGCGATTCGCTCCCAGGTAGACGTTCCCCTGGTGCTCCACGGCGGCTCTGACCTGCCGGAATCCGTCATCAAGCGGGTCATCGCCCTGGGGGTAACTAAGATCAACGTAGGCACCGATCTGAAGTACGCCATCACCGACGGAATCAAAGAGTTTATCAAGGCTAACCCCGAGGAGTTTGAGCCCCGCAAGGTCTTTGGCGCGGCTCGGGCCAAGGGTCAGCAGCTGGTCACGGAAAAGATCAAGCTCTTTGGATCTGAAGGTAAGGCCCAGATCATCGCTGCCAGCTAGGAAACATCAATCGGCAGCGATCATCGGCTCCAGCTCCGGAACCAGCTTAATGGCATTCCTGTAGTAGATTTTCTCCAGCACCTCATCGGGCAGATCCACTCCATAGATCTTCCACCGTCCCTGCCGACATACCGGGGCGTAATCGAAGTATTCATCCTTAGTCTCCAGGAAGCGGTAGTAATAGGGGTAGATGGTGTGGCCTCCTGGGAAAAGGTCCGTCGCAAAGAGGAACCGGTCCTGATACTTTATCAAGAATTCTCTGGCGGTATAGGGCTGCCGGCCCAGTTCCGCCAATCGTGCCGCCATGTCCACATACATATTGGGAAAGCGGTCTAACTGCTCAGCGACCCATCCCAGGTTTTCTGCCGCGGAGCCCACATGGGCGATGACAAAAATGGTATCGGGATTCTTAGCCAAGAGGTTTTGCTGCTGCTCCATTAACTCTTCGTAGGTAAAAAGCCCTTCCTTATAAAAGGACCATTCTGGACGCAGAGATAATTCCTCAAACCTTTCATTGGTTCCATCTACCGGACGGAAGAAGGCAATGGGATCCGCGATGTGAATTAGTACCGGGATGCAAAGTTCCGCCGCGGTGTCCCAGATCGGCTGCAGCCGGTCATCGTCCGCGGGGATATAGTTACCGCTTTTGTCCTTTTCTTCAAGGCTCAAGGACTTAAAGAACTTAATGCCCCGGATTCCCTTTTCATAGGAGCGGCGCAGGGTGCCCGCGACGTATTCGGGCCAATCAGGATCGTCCAGCCGGGAAATGTCGACATTACCGAAGGTGACCATGCGGTGGGAGTAATCCTTGGTATATTCCAGCACTTGGTCCAGCCGCTCTCCCCAAAAGCCATCGAGATTGACCACTGCCTTGACCCCTGCCTGATCCAGACCCTTCATGGCCTCGTCCAGGTCATAGGTTCTTCCTCCCACCCCAAAATGGGTATGAAAATCGATGACGGGAAACCTCGGTTTCGGCACTTCGTGTACCGGAACCACCAGTTCACTCCTGGGTTGAAACTCACTGAGGTAAATATCCTCCACTTAGCCCACTCCTCTCCAGGGTAGATCTCACAGAGGTTCAGACTGACAGCCCTACCTTCCCGCCTGGGTAAATACAGCTTTCTCCCTAGTCCTCACCCACCAGTTTGAAGAAGTTGTCCCGGTAAAGCTGCTTGAGAACATCCTCCGGGAGGTTAATACCGAATACCCGCCAATCCCCTTGGAATTTGTGGCTGTCGGCGATGTCAAAGTACTCATCATAGGTCTCAAAGAACCTCCAGTGGAGGCGATACATTCTCTCTAAGGGTTGGCCCATGGCATTACCATCGGTCCCAAAGAGGATGCGATCAGCGTTTTTGATAAAAAACTCCCGGGCGGTATAGGGTTGTCGACCCAACTCGCTTAATCTGGCCGAACAATCGACATAGAGATTGGGGAATTGATCCAGCCACTGCTGCAGCAATGCCAGATTCTCGGGCATACTGGCCATATGGGCGGCAATGAACTGGGTTCCGGGGTGACGGGCCAGCACCCGATTGCGCTGCTCCAATAGCTCTGCCTTGGTTGGATACTCTTCCTTCATAAAGAGCCATTCTGGATGGTCGGCTAGTTCCTTGAGCCGCTCGTTGTGTTTATCCAGGGGGGTGAAAAAGGCCGTTGGGTCGGCGGTATGCATCAACACTGGAATCCCCAGCTCACCGCACCGGGCCCACACTGGATCTAGCTTCGGGGTATCGATGGGCAGATACTTACCATCCTTGGTCTTGACGCCAAGCCCCAGTTCTTTGAAGATCTTCAGGCCCCTTGCTCCCCTTCGGACGCTGTCCTCCAGCTGAGCCACAGTTTGGTCGGGCCAATCCGGTTCATCAATCCCCTCCCAGTCGATGTGACAAAAGACATAGAAACGGCCAGGATATGGGCTATAGGCCTTAACTTTTTCCTCCAAAGCCTCTCCCCACCCGCCGTCAAGGTCCACCACCGCCTCCACGTTGCACTCGTCCATCGCCTCTACGTAATCGGCAATGGCCTTGGGATCCTTGGCCAACCGCCGCAGGTGGTTGTGGCCATCGATGGCTGGGAACTTGGCTTTATCTACCTCCGTTACCTTGGTGACCAGCTGTGGTCTTGGATCGTAGTCCAGCACCGAAATCTCCCTGGGATCCATGGTCCTACCCCCTTCGATCATAGGCTGAGGCCCCGATAGCTCACGGGCCAGCTATCGGGGATTTTCACCCTAACCCTTCCCTGCGGTTCAGAATATTCCTTGTTTCTTTTATTTACCGACAACTTTACCGATGAGCATCCCGTGGTTTGTACCTGAGAAAGGGGTGGCAGTGCAGTCAGGCCCTTTGCGATAAGGGCTTTGAGAAGTAGGTTGGAAGGTTGCGTCTGCGGTGGGTAAAAGGGGCATATCCCCGGGAAGTAAAGGAAAGGATGGTGACAGAAGAGTCGGCAAGGGAGAGTGGAATAAACTCCCAGTCTTGGCAAGGTGGCCAAATCCATGATACACTAGCAGAGTGGAGTATCAGAGCCAAATTTAAGGACTTTACCTTCGGCCTGGGATTACTCCGAATTGGCGCGTCTTCTATCCCTTGATGGCCAAAGATATCCCATTGCGGGTTTAGCTTTAGTGCCAGGTGTTCTATTTCCCTTCTTTATTTATACAGCACCCTTTTGGCATCATATCCGGAGTTGATAAGTAAACAGGAGTTGAGGTGGTTAAATGTTAGAGTTGTTAATGGAAAAGTTCAAGGAATCATCCATGTCAGTTATTCCCATCATTATCCTCGTTTTGCTGTTGCATTTTACCATCGCACCGATGCCCTTCACGAGTCTGATGTTGTTTTTGTTCAGTGCCGTCATGGTGATTTTGGGCATCGCCTTGTTTAACCTCGGTGTCGATATTTCGCTGATTCCCATCGGTGAACATGTTGGTGCTGGGTTGGTGAAGAGCAGAAAGCTCTTCTTGATTTTGGCTTTGACCTTTGTCATTGGCGTCTTTATTACCGCAGCAGAACCCGATCTGATTGTCTTGGCAGGCCAGATCAACGGCATCGCTGACTCGACTATTATCATCGGGGTCTCTATCGGTGTAGGCCTGGCCTTAGTGGCCGCGCTACTCCGCATCCTGTATCAGTTCCCCCTCTCCTATCTCTTAATTGGTTGTTATCTCGTAGCCTTTATCCTTTCTCAGTTTACGCACACAAACTTTCTCTCCATTTCTTGGGAGTCCGGTGCAGTAACGACAGGTCCGATTATGGTCCCCTTTATCATGGCCTTTGGACTGGGATTGGCGTCGGTGCGGGGTGACAAAGCTCAGGAAGAGGATAGCTTTGGACTAATCGCCATGTGTCTCATTGGTCCAATTATCACCCTCTTGATTTTAGGGATGTTCTTTTCCCCTTCCGGCGGCAGTGCTTTGGATATCCCCAATATTCAGTCCCTCTCTGACATAACCAGCTTATTTGTTTCCAGTCTGCCGGATTACTCTGCTCAGATAGCCATCGCTCTGTTTCCGATACTCTTGCTCTTTGCCATCTTTCAGGTTGTCACTTTGCGCTTGAGTATCAAAACGCTGTTGCAGATCGCGGTGGGAACTATATACACCTTTATCGGTCTGGTCTTATTCTTAACCAGCGTAAATATTGGTTTTATGCCCTCGGGCTATCTTCTAGGCAGTACGGTGATTGCCAACACCGGCTCTTGGGTGGTAATATTAATAGGATTCGTTATGGGATACCTAGTAGTGTCGGCAGAACCGGCGGTATTCGTCCTAAAAAGACAAGTGGAGGAAGTTACTGCCGGAGCTATTTCCGCCAAGGCCATGGGACTGGGACTTTCCGTCGGTGTAGGAATCTCAGTGGCCTTGGCTATGATCCGGGTGGTTACCGGCCTATCCCTGTTGTGGTTTGTCATCCCCGGGTACGTGCTGGCCCTGGCCTTGACCGCGGTGGTTCCCCGTCTCTTCACCTCCATCGCCTTTGACTCCGGTGCCGTAGCCTCGGGTCCCTTGGCAGCAACCTTTATGCTTCCCTTTGCCATTGGAGCCAGCGAAACCATCGCCGGCAACGTCTACGCCGACGCCTTCGGAATTGTGGCCCTGGTAGCGATGTTCCCGGTGATTACCCTGCAGTTCTTCGGCGTGGCCTATACCCTTAGGTCCCGGAAGGTTGCTAAAGAGATGGCCACACCCACCGAGGAGACCATTATTGACCTAGACTACTCGTCAAACCAGGCGGATATGGTGGGTGACTAGAAACGATAATAGTAGTAAAATGTGGACAGTGTTTCTAATACACGGTCCATTGGGTAACGTGAAATGGAGGACTACTAATGGTGGATTTTTCGGAGAGCAGACTAGAGGCTCTGATCACCATCTTGGATTATAGTTTGCATGATCGGTTAGAGGATACCTTCAAGGAGTGTAATATCCCCCTGACCATAGTGACCCCGGGACAGGGGTCTGCCAAGTCTGTTATCTACGAGATTCTGGGATACGGCGGACCGAGGAAAATTGTGGCCCTGAGTCTGCTAACCAACCACATGGCCAATCATGTGATGGAACAGTTAGACAAAAACCTCGATTTGAGTAAGCCAGGAACCGGGATCGCCTGTACTGTTAGTCTCAGCAGTGTCACCAGTACAGTGTCGACGCTCCTGCAAGAGGCCGATGAGAATATGGAAATGGGAAGTGAGGACATGTCTGTAGCACCCAAGGAACAGTACCATTTGATAGTCAGTGTCGTCAATACCGGTCACTTTGACCAGGTGATGGATGCTGCCAAGAGAGCCGGAGCAACGGGAGGTACCCTGGTTCATGCCCGTGGCCTCGGTTCCAAGGAGGCTATCAAGTACTTGGGAATCACCATCCAACCGGAAAAGGATCTGGTGTTAATCGTTGCCCCCCAAAAGCAGAAGCGAGCAATCATGGAAGCCATTACCGGGGAAGTTGGACTCACCACCGCGGGTAAGGGAATCTGCTTCTCTTTGCCGGTCAACAACATTATCGGATTGGGAACAAACCTGGAGAAGATCGAAGAGGCCTCGAAGTAACTCCTTCAGTCAGGAGATACATCCCGACATCCAGGCTGAATTCTAAGAATAGATATTTGTAGCTACAAGCCATCCGTAGCGTACTAATAAAAACAGCAGGCAGATTCTGCCTGCTGTTTTGTCTAGTTATTTGTTAAGCTCCACTGCCCTGCAGTGGTTCGCCGTACCTTACCAACACATGCCACAACAGCTTCAATTCCTGCAGTACCTCTCTGTAGGTGCCCCGATCACTCCAAGTCTCGGGGGATTGCTTCAACTGCATCGCGGCATCGCCGATCATTTTCGTTGTCAGATAACCCTCAGGGGCGATCCGCCTTGCCAAGGAGGGCATCGTCGGCCCCCGAAAATCCAGCGGCACGTCATCGGTTGCCATCGCAAAACCCATGTGCCACAGCAATTCTATATCGTAGCGGGAGCACAGCTCTTCCAGGGCTATTCCGGTATCGGTACCTTGAAAGGAAGGGTCCGCCACCAAGATGTCAACATCCCTGGCCAAAAGCACATCGCCGTGGACTTGGGCCTCGATGTAATGGTTTAAATTACGGCTGGCCCTGCCTGCTACCGGAGGGGGGAGGGGTTTTTCTAGGTTAGTCAACAGGTGGTTAATCAGCTTGGTTGGGGTCAAATCCTTGACCCCGATGGCAAAATCCCGAACAAATACTTCCACCAAAAGAGCAGCCATGATGTCATCGAATTCCGCAAAGGTCCCCTTTTCTGTGGGATCCTGATGGGAATCCAAATAGGTAAAGGTAGAGCGATGGGAGACCTCCGGCGACAGCAAGAAATAACAGGAACCAAATCTGGGTGCGGGTCCGTCGGGAGCACCGGTCAAATCCAAGGCTCCGTATTTGGGGCGCTCATGGTTTGGGCATTCCCCTTGATGATATGCCCCGCCAAAGATCTTCTTTTCCCACAGGTCCCTTGCTCCACCGGGATAGGCCGAAACACTGCCGTTGGAGAGTCCCGTCTCAAACTGGTTCCGATAAACTCCCTGTTCTAACAGCGCCTGGGCAACACTTTGCATCTTCCCAGTGGGTCGGTCGGGATGAAAGTGAAGGGCGACGCGGGCATGGGACTTGATCTTAGCCACCGTCTGCTCATAGGTCTTCCAAGAAATATTTGCCATCTGCAAAACTTCCCCGATAGCCTCCCGGGCCTGATCCCTTCGCTCCCGGGCATAGTTAGTGACATACTCCAGAGCCGCCTGCTGTGATCTAGTCAAGGATACCTTGCCTTCCTCCTTGGGCTCACGAGCAACTCCCTGCGAAATCCCTGCCACCTTTCTCCACCTCCCCACTGGACCTGACGACGGCTGTATCAATTAAGACTTACCGCTCAGCACACCATGAGAAGTAATAGAAGCAATCAGATGAAAGGATGGTGCTGGGCGGTAAGTGCTGGTCTATTGTTAATTACCTACTTCAGCTTAAACACCGCAGTCGCCGCCTGCAGCTTCTCAGCGATGACAGCCAGCTGTCCCGCGGCCTTTGCCACTTCTTCCAGGGAAGCTGATTGTTCCTCGGTACTGGCGGCTATTTGCTGGCTGCCGCTGCTGGCCTCTAGAATGCCGTCGGAGGTGACCCCGACATCTTCTGTTACTGTATCCACTAACCCCAGGATCTCCCGCAAATTGGTGCCGCTGTTTTGCACCACTTCCACCGTTTCGTCGGCTTCCTGGGCGCCTGCTGTCATGGCTTCTACCATGACGGCCGTCTTCCTTTGAATCTCCGTCAACAGCTCTTTGATCTGTTCACTGGCTTCCGTGGACTGCTCCGCCAACTGCCGGACTTCATCGGCCACCACGGCAAAACCCCGTCCCTGCTCACCGGCCCGAGCCGCCTCGATGGCTGCATTCAGAGCCAAGAGATTGGTTTGACCGGCGATGGCAGAGATCACTTCCACAATCCCAAGGATCTGCTTTGAATCTTCCCCTAAGCTGTTCATTTGATGGGAAAGTTCATTGACCGTGGCCCGCAACCCTTGGGTTCCTGAGATGGCGCCTTCCAGGGCGGAATGACCCGACGCGGCCTTTTCAGAAATATCCGCAGCGATGGTGGCCATTTCCTGGGCTTTGATGTCTAGGGTCTGCATCGTGGAAGCAAACTGATTGGAGGTTGCTGCCACCTCCTGCACCGCGGCTCCCGTCTGCTCCGTGGCCGAGGAGAGTTCTTGACTGGCATAGGCCACCTCCTGAGCAAAACCGACGACTTGGCCGATCATCGCCCCGAGACTAGCACTTAATTCATTGAGGGCCTGGTAGGCCTGTCCCACCTCGTATTTGGCCTTGGTATGAAACTGCTGGGAGAAATCCCCCTTAGCTACCTGTTGAATATGTCCCACTAGTTGGCTGATGGGGCGGCTGATCATATGGGAGAGGGCCACCAAGACGATGACCACGAAAACCAGAATAGCGGCTACCACCAGTAGGGCTCGGCGCAGCATTTGAGCCACCGGCTGATTCAGCTCGTCCCGCTCTCCCGTCACCCCCACACTCCAACCCGTGGTGGGAATGGGAGCATAGGCCAGGTAACGCTCCCCTCCATGGGTATACTCATCAAAACCGGAGTTTCCGGCGATCATCCTTCTGGCGATAAGATTAATCTCCTCGCTGCCCAAGGCTGCTGCGTTGGTGCCCACCATGTTTTCATCGGGGTGGGACACAAAGTCACCCTGGGAGTCCACTAGGAAGGAGTAACCGGTCTCGCCGAGCTTGAGATTGGCCAGGGTCTCCTGGACATAGTCGATGTAGATTAGCCCTCCGACTATCGCGATTACATCGGAGCGGTTATTTTTCACAGGAGCAACGGCCACGAGGATCTTCTTACCGGTGCGATCCTGGACCACGGGAGTGGTGGTGATGGCCCGTCTCCCCTGCAGTGCTGCCTGGAAGTAGTCCCGGGAGGCGATGTTGCCGGTATCGCCGTTGGTGACCACCATGTTCCCCCGCAGATCGACGATCATCAGTTCGGCAAGAAAGTCCACTTCATTCACAACCCGCCGCAGGTAAGCCAGTTGGGCATTGGTATCGCCGCTTTTTAGAACATCGGCCTGGGCTATACTGCCAACCTGATCTAAAACCGACTGCAGCCAATGCTCAATGGCTGCTGCCCCCGCCTCAACTCGGGCAACGGCGCCGGTGGCGATCTGAGTCTCTAGGCTTCGTTGAGAATCAGACACATTGAGAACCACCAGCCCGCCCAGGGCCACAATGGCTAAGGGAACTATCGACCAAAGAATCCTTCGCTGCAATGTTCCTGTGAAAAACTGTAACATTCCCTGTTCCTCCAATTCCTATGCTGTAATCCGTTACTGGCTGCTAGTGCCCTTGACACCGTCAAAACCACCGGAAAGGTCACTAGAGAAGGGAAACCTCCTGCTAAATCATAACATTCGACAATTCGGTAAACAATACCAATTCTGACCCAAGGACAATTTCGGGTCATATTCCCATTAGCCCATGACCAACTCCGATAGGGGGCCTATATTCACCAAAGCCCCAAGACTAGCGATCAAAAGCAGCGGGAGAGCATCGTTGCCTCCCGCTGCAGCAATTGGTCTAAATCTGAAATTGTCCCACCAGTGCCTGCAGCTGCTCCGACATGGCACTTAGGTTCTGGGCCGAGGTTGCGATGCTGTCAACGGAACTGGCCTGCTCCTCAGTAGCCGCGGCCATTTGCTGGCTGCCGGCACTAATCAGTTCCGTACCCTCGGATACCCGTTGAATCTGAGCGATCATCTCCTGGATTGACTCTACAATCTCCTTTAGGATCCTGCCGTTGTGAGTCACCACTTCCGCGCTGGACTCCGCCTGCTCCGTGACCTGGTTAATTCCCGTCACCGTTCTGGCCGTTTCCGCCTGAATGCTGCGAATCAGCTCGGTAATCTTAGTGGCGGAGGTTGCCGCTTGTTCCGCCAATTCCCGAACTTCCGCGGCCACCACAGCAAAGCCCCGACCGTGTTCTCCTGCCCGAGCAGCTTCGATAGCGGCATTCAAGGCCAAGAGATTAGTTTGGTCGGCAATACCGGTGATCACTTCCACTATTTGTCCAATCTCCTTGGATTGCTCGCCCAGGGTTTCAACGACCTCGGCGATGCCCACCATGGTATCCTTCAGTTCCCTAGTAGTGGCAACGGCCTCTTCCACCGAGTCGGTGCCTTGAGCAGCAGTGGCAGAGATGGCGCTCGCGGATTCTACCATTGCCTGGGCATTTTCGTGCATTGCTTGCACCGTTGAGGCAAACTCGTTGGCCGTTGAGGCCACTTCTTCGATGGAGGCACTGGTTTGCTCTGTAGCCGCCGATAATTCCTGGCTTGAGTTGGCAGTCTCCAGAGAAGCCTGGGTTACGTCATTGAGGATATTTCTAATAGACACCCGCATGCGCTCGGTAGCCTGGGCAATCTCTCCTAGCTCGTCGCCCTTGGCCAAGAGTTTTTCTGGAAGGTTTTTCGTCAGATCGCCGGAGGCGATGAGAGCCAAGTGAGCTTTGATTGCCTGGAGGACACCGGCGATCCCCAAGGAACTGCTAAGCAAGACGGTGCCCAGGATGACAAAGGCCACCAATCCGATCACGATGGTCATGTTCACGATTCTGTTGATGGCGGTATAGACTTCCTTCATGGAAAGACCGATATTCAGGGCCCCCACATGCCGACCATTGATGGTGACCGGCATCAACAGGTCGTAGACATTGGCATTTACCGGCTCATAGAAGTATTCCGAGGAATAGACGTTGCCCCTGACCGCGGCCTCGATACTTCCTTCATCGGAGACCTGAAGCCCAATCCGATCCTGGGAACTGTGGGCAGTGGCGATGAGATCGGGAGTGATGAAGAGAGCATACACAATCTCCTCTCCCGCGGCCAGCTCTTCCACTAGGTCCTGGAGACTAAATTCCCTTGTCAAACTCTCAACGGTATTAGCGAGGATTCCCACTTGGACAAAGGACCCGCCGCCGGCCTTGAGATAACCGTATTTGTAGTAGTTATCGGAGTCGGTATCCTTTCTAATCTCTTCTTCCACTAGGTACTGGGCATTACTCTGCATAAACTGTCGCACGGGATGCCCCGCGGGAGCCACCCAATTGAGGTACTCGCCGAAGGCAGAATGGGTGACCCGGCCTTCACTGTTATACCAATAAAGGACATTAACCCCAAAGGCCTCGGCCAATTGAGTGAGAAACTCGTTGCTGATTTGAGCTTGGTTATTGACCACCACTCTACCGGCGGTAAGCAGCTGGTCGCCAATCAGTTGATTAGCTGTATCAAGGGCCAATACGTTATCCTGTAGGCGAGATACAGCCTGTTCCACCAAATCGTAGCCACTTGACCGCATCTGATCTAACAGGCTTTCCCTGGTCAGATAAACAATGCCCCCGGCGATAGCTACAATCGCCACTGATAAGAGCAGCAAGGGAATAACCACTAGCTTGAATTTGATTGAGTTCAATCTGGCCAACTTCCTGGATTTCTCCACCGCTATTGCCCCCAAACATGAAAGGCCCCTTGGCAGAGCACCGCAAAGGGCCTCGACGTGATGATGGCGCTTTCTTGCCTATCTATTTAGAAATTTTTGCCTACGCCTAGTACATTTTTCTACAAATTCCCGCGAAAGTCAAGGCAAAGCGCCGCCCTTCCAAGGATTTCGACATATATCTATCCCAATGAGATCTCCATCCCCAACACCATCTCATGCCTGTCTTGACACCGGTAAAAGCCAATGAAACAATGTTCTTGGAATAAATTGCCTAATAATAACATCGATGGGTAGGAGAGCGCGAATGTTCAAAACAAGAAGCATTGCTACCAAAATCGCTATCTATGTAGGTGGATTAGTACTGGCAATATGTATCGGATTGGGGCTGTTAGCGTACAGAAATGGTGCTTCGGCGGTAATGGCCGAGGTTGAAACTGCCCTGCAGCTGCAGGCGGTAGAGGCTAGTCATTACCTAGAAAGCCGCTTTGAGACTCAACTGGCTATTCTGGAGACAATCGCCGCCAGGCCAGAGATGAAAGGCATGGACTGGCGCCAACAACGACCGATACTACAGACGGAGATCCAACGTCTGCCGGAGTTCCTCTCCTTTGGGGTAGTGGATAGAAATGGGACAGCGAGATACTATGACGGTTCCACCGCGCAGCTTGGGGATAGGGATTATATCATCAAGGCCCTTGGCGGTAAGTCCGCTGTCTCTGATGTGATTATCAGCCGGGTCACTAACAGCATGGTTTTGATGTATGCCGTTCCCATCAAGAATAACGGACAAGTGGTGGGAGTGCTGATTGGCCGAAGGGATGCATCAGCCTTAAGCGAGATCACCGATCGATTGGGCTTTGGGGACCATGGGTGGGCCCACGTCCTGGGTGTCGATGGCACAGTCTACGCCCATCCCAATCGCTCCTATGTATTAGAGCAAAGAAGCATCTTTGCCGATACTGGCCTAGCCACTGTCGGGCGAGCTCTTCGCCAACTGGGCTGGGGTAAGACTGGAGTTGTACGTTATTCCCTGGATGATGAAGTGCGGCTTACCGGCTTAGCCCCGGTGGCTTCCACCGGGTGGATGATTGGAATCGGCGCACTGGAAAGCGATGTGCTGGAGAACGTCAATCGCTTCCAAAGCTTTCTTCTTTGGGTTTCATTGATCTTTATTTCCTTAGGAATAGCCATAGCGGTAACGCTGGGAAGGCAAATTGCCCATCCCCTCCGCCAAACGCAGTTGGTCATCGAGGGAGTCGCCGGCGGGGATTTGACCAAGACCGTTACTGTCCGCTCCCAAGACGAAGTGGGCAAAGTGGCCGCGGCCTTGAATACAACTATTGACAGTATCCGAAGGATAATCGCCATGGTCACTAACACCACCGATGAACTGGCCAACGCCAGCGCGCAGATGGCAGCAGCCTCTCAGGAAGTTAGTGCCTCGGTAGAAGAGGTTGCCAGTACCACCAATGAGTTTTCCAGTACCTTGGAGACGATGAATGACAACGCCCAATCGGTGAGTCAAGTGGTGCAGGAAATCTCCAGTCAAGCCGCAGAGGGCGAAACCGCTATCTATGACATCGTTAACCAGATGGGCTCCCTGCGGGATAATACACAGCAGTTCGCTGAGGAAGTGCCCAACCTGGGGGCTCTCTCGGGAGAGATTGGGAATATCGTGGAGATGATCAGTGCCCTAGCGGAACAGACCAACCTACTGGCCTTAAATGCCGCCATTGAAGCGGCCCGAGCCGGGGAACACGGCCGCGGCTTTGCGGTGGTGGCAGAAGAGGTGCGAAAGCTAGCGGAACAGGCGGCAAGCTCCACAGGGGAAATTACTTCCCTCATTGGCCAGATTCAAGGGGTGATTGACTCCACTGTTACTGGGATGAAGGAAGGCGCCAGTCAAACGGAAAAGGCCCTAGACACGGTCAACAGAAGCGGGAAAATCCTACATGGTATCCTGGAAGCAGTCAATGGGATTGTTGAACAGGTGCAGGGAATCTCCTCCAGCCTGGAGCAAATTAATGTAGGTGGCCATGAGATCGCCAGTGCCACAGAGGAACAAGCGGCCTCCATGGCGCAGGTGGCCAGTTCCGCGCAAACCCTAACGGACCTGGGAAGCCAATTGCAGGAGTTGGTGGAACACTTCAAGCTGGAAGGTTAAGAGACAGACCTGATCAAAAAAGCAGAGCGAAACCGCTCTGCTTTTTTACTAGTGTTTTTCCAGAACAGGCTGGAGCTGTTCCTTCTTCAGTGCCTCTACTATCGTTGGGACCATCAGGTCAAAGCGAGCCACCAGTGAGTTGGGCTTACCAAAGGGGTCATCTTGTCCAAAGGGAATGAAATAGACGTTCTTGGTACTGAGCAAGATGCCGATATTTTTAGCACTGAGCCCAAGTCCGTCGTTGGTTGCAATTCCCAGTACTACCGGCCTATTATTGCGAAACATTTCCTTGGCCATCATCAGGATCGGGGTATCGGAATCGCCATCGGCCATCTTGGAGAGAGTGCTTCCGGTGGCGGGAGCGATGACCAACACGTCAAGGGGCTCGCCCTGCTTATTGACCAGCTCGGCATCTTCTATGGTCTTAATAACCTCGTTACCGGTGATCTCTTTCATCCGTTTCAGAAACTCCTCCGCGGTTCCATACCGGGAATTGGTTACCGCGGTGTGGTAGGAAACCAGAGGAATTACTGTAGCGCCTTCTGCCACTACTCTTTCGAGTTGGGGGAACACCTGATCAAAAACGCAATAGGCTCCGGTGAAGCCAAAACCGACTCTTAGGCCTTTTAACAGCATAGTCTGCCTCCCAACTTTGCTTGATGGTACCATCAATATTACCTGCGTTGGGAGAATGTGCACGTTCGACTAGGGGAACAGCCAGACCAGGAAGGCTGGCCTATGAGTCCAGGAAAACGTTACTCCTCCTCAGGATACCAGCGCAGCTGCACCGACACACCATCGGGATCGTAGACATAGAAGTACCGGGTTTCCGGATCGGGGTTTTGAATCGGGGAAGGATTCAACCCCTTGTCCTGCACTAATTTGTGCATTTCATCGAGCTTGTCCGTAGCAAAGCAAAGGAACATACCCTTGCCCTCAAAGCACTGCTGCTCAGGCCAAGAGATCAGCTCAATTTCCGTTGCCCCGGGGACATTACTCAAGAAAGCCACTTCCCCGGGACCGGATTTAAAGCGGCGAACCACCATCAGTTCCGTAACGGTTTCGTTGAATTCAATGGACTTCTCCAAATCCCTCACACGTAGGGCCAAGTGTTTGAT
>JAAYGB010000032.1 GCA_012727955.1 Bacillota bacterium | reverse complement strand
GGTAACACCTACTCCGATCCCGATGGCATTCAAGGGCCCCGTTTTCTGGGCGGCGGGAAAGAGTCTTTGGGCCACCGTGACCCCCAAGGGAGCCAAGGATGTCTGCATCAGCTGCATCCCCATGAAAAGACCACCTAAGCCGGCTACGGCAGCGCCCACATAGCGATGAATCCCCCTTCTCGGACCAATCAACCACCAAAGCAGGCCCACCACTGTCAGCCAGAGGCCATATTCCGTCAGCGGCAATACCGTTAACTGCGCCGTAACGGTGGTACCGATATTGGCACCCAGCATGATCGCGAGCCCTTGGCGGTAGGTTAACACCCCCGAACCCACCAAACCCACCGCGGTAGCATTAACCGCACTGCTGCTTTGGACAACGGCAGTAACCACCGTTCCCAATAGACACCCCAGGTACTGGTTACCAGCAGCCTTAGCCAATACCTGCTGCAGGCGACTGCCAGCCGAAGAAACCAAATTACGAGACATTACCAACAGACCCACAAGAAACAAGGCCAGCCCCAGGGAAAAACCCACCAATGGTTGTACCCACATGTCGTCTCCCTCCCATGCATGAATCTATGGGATGGGGAGGCGGTTTAGCACACCAAAAAGGGTGAGCCACTCTCTGAGCCCACCCTAACCACTAGATACCGTTGCTTGCTGCTAGTTCGGCAGTTGCTGTCCGGTGTTGAGATCCACCAGTACTCCCGGTTGACACTCCGGTCTCCAATAATCTTCGGGTTCCGAACTAATCACCCGAACTACCCGTCCCTGATTGCCTCCAATGGGTTCCACTTGCATCAATACCCCGTTGACACCAATCAGTTCCACATACTCTCGGTTATCTTCCTCAAATCCTTCCCAAACTACTTCATCGGGGACAATCGTCCACATCAATGGCGTCCAACTCCCTCCGGTGCCGAAGCAACTTGACCTTCGATGGCTGCTAGCTCCTCTGGATCCAAGGGACCCATCATTTCCTCGAGTTTGGCCACAGCCTGAGCCAACCCACCAACTTCGTCAATCATTCCCACTCGCACTGCCTCGGGACCGATTAGTACAGTACCTACATCTCGAACTAGTTCTCCGGTCCGGAACATTAGATCTCGCAGCCGTTCTTCGGTGATGTTCGAGTTTTCAACGATAAAGTTTATCACCCGATCCTGCATCTTATCGAGGTACTCATAGGTCTGGGGCACCCCAATCACTAAGCCAGTCAATCGAATCGGATGGATCGTTATCGTAGCAGAAGGAGCGATGAAGCTGTAGTCCGCGGATACTGCGATGGGAGCTCCAATAGAGTGGCCTCCACCGAGAACTAGAGATACCGTTGGCTTAGAAAGACTGTGAATCATCTCGGCTATGGCCAGACCGGCCTCAATATCTCCCCCTACGGTGTTGAGAATCAAAAGGAGTCCCTTAATCTTAGGATTCTGCTCCACTGCCACCAACTGCGGTATGATATGCTCATACTTTGTCGCTTTGTTCTTTGGAGGTAAGATCACATGGCCTTCGATTTGTCCAACAATGGGGATCATCTGCATCCTCGATATTCCCGGTGCAGCCGGCCTTAGCTGGCCCAGTTGTTGGATACTTTGCAGTGTACTGCCCTGTCGTGCTCCAGCCGCCCCAGGCGACGGTGACGGGGGAGGATCCTGCACCGGTGCCCTCGGCTGCTCGGTAACCGGTGAAGGAGTGGAACCTTCTCCACCGCTACCTAGACCGTAATCTGGATAGAAATTCTGCATAGCACACACCCCTCATGCGTTTGATCTAGGTTAGTATGGGGTAATGCCAGGCGAAATATGTTAACAGCCGGGCTGAGCCCGGCTAAGCTTTCCCTTGTAGTCTATTCAGCTATACTTCCATGATGATTGGCATAATCATCGGACGCCGTTTGGTTTTTTCCCACAATAAACTGCTGAGGGCGTCCTTCATGTTGCCCTTGATAATGCCCCACTCCGTAACGTTTTCGGCCTCACAGGCAGCCAGGGCCTCCCGCACCCGGTCTCTGGCTTCATCGATGAGTTTCTCCGATTCTCGCACATAAACAAAGCCCCGGGAAACGATATCCGGTCCCGCCACCACCTCTCCCGTCTGCTTGTCTATTGTCACGACGACAATGAGAATCCCGTCCTGAGACAACTGACGTCGATCCCGCAGGACGATATTGCCTACATCACCAACGCCGAGACCGTCCACCAAGACTTGACCAGAGGGCACCTTGTCAACCAAGGCAATTCGTTCCCGAGAGACTTCGATAACGTCTCCAATCTCCGCAATGAAGATATTATCCTCGGGAATACCCACGGCCTCGGCCAAGCGAGCGTGACTGACCAACATCCGATGCTCACCGTGAATGGGGATGAAATACTTGGGCCTGCACAGGTTAAGGACCAGCTTTAGCTCCTCTTGGGACGCGTGCCCAGACACATGGACCCCGGAAAAGGGCTCATAGATCACGTCGGCACCCTGTTTGAAAAGCTGATTGATGGTCTTGCCCACCAATTTCTCGTTGCCGGGAATGGCCATCGCCGAAATGATAACGGTGTCTCCTGGTACAATGTCGATGCGCCGATGCTCGTTCATCGCCATGCGAGTCAAGGCTGCCATGGGCTCACCTTGGCTTCCCGTGGTCAGGACGACAACTCGATTGGCGGGATACTGCTTCACTCGATCGATATCAATCCACATCCCATCGGGCATTTGCAGATATCCAAGATCTACCGCAATTCTCACTACGTTTTCCATACTTCGGCCTACCACAGCGATCTTTCGGTTGAAGCGCATCGCTGAATCAATGACCTGCTGAATGCGATGAATATTGGAGGCAAAGGTAGCCACCAATATCCGGCCTTCGGCTCTTTGGAACACATCGTCAAAGGTATCACCAACTGCCCTTTCCGACAGGGTAAAGCCGGGACGTTCCGCGTTGGTGCTGTCAGACATCAACAGGAGAACACCCTTGCGTCCCAGTTCCGCCAGTTTGTGCAGGTCCATGACCTTACCGTCAATGGGAGTCTGATCCAGCTTAAAGTCGCTCATGTGGACTATAACTCCCGCCTCAGTATGTATCGCCAATGCCACTACGTCGGCGATGCTGTGGTTAACATGGATAAACTCAACGGTCATGCTGTTGAGTTGAATCTTGTCTCCTGCCTTGATGCAGTGTACCTGGGCAGTTCGCAACAGCCCATGTTCTTCTAGTTTTCCCTTCAGGAGACCAAGGGTCAAGCGAGTGCCATAAATAGGGGCATTCACTTCATTCAGCAAGTAGGGAACGCCGCCGATGTGATCTTCATGGCCATGGGTCAACAAAATCGCCCTAACCCGATCCTTATTTTCCCGGATATAAGTCATATCGGGAATCACATAGTCGATTCCCAACATCTCATTTTCC
This sequence comes from Bacillota bacterium, assembly GCA_012727955.1. Taxonomy (NCBI): domain Bacteria; kingdom Bacillati; phylum Bacillota; species Bacillota bacterium. The sequence goes on along the minus strand of JAAYGB010000032.1, from coordinate 11,690 downwards.
GGAAACATCACACCCGCATCGATGATGATCAAATCATCACCGTACTCTACTACTGTCATGTTCTTGCCGATTTCCCCCAAACCCCCAAGGGGGATGACGGCAAGTCTTTTTTCCTTAGACAAAAAACCTTCACCTCCAAGATAATCCGACACCTACCGTCCCGTGTCTTACCATAGTAATGATGAAAAAGTCGAACAGAAATCCCTGGTTCCAGTATTCCCCTCCTCCACGGTGGGAAAACCACCAACACTGTTCAACAAAAAAGGCTGCCTCTACGGACAGCCCATTGCTACTATCCAATATTGGGATTCGACCCCTCGCGTCTGACTAGACCAAATTCAAGTTCTGCAGTGTTTGCTTGATAATGGCAACCTCTTCTTCCGTTGCAGACACTAAGGGAAGTCGCACTGGTCCCGCGGGTAATCCCAGCATACTCAGGGCGGTTTTTACCGGCACAGGGTTGCTGGTAATGAACAAATTCTTAAACAAAGGAAGCATCTCTAGATGCAGGTCTGCCGCTTCTTTATCTCTACCGCTATTATAGGCATCAATCATGGCCCGCATTCTCAGACCAACTACATGGGATGCCACACTAACTACCCCGTCTCCACCAATAGCCATAACCGGCAGAGTCAGGCTATCGTCTCCACTATAGACCTTGACGTCTCGACCGACGCGACGAATAACTTCTCCAATTTGGTCAAGACTTCCACTGGCTTCCTTGATCGCCACTACGTTGCGCAGCTTAGACAATTCCACCATGGTATCTGCAGTTATATTAACCCCTGTTCGGCCGGGAATATTGTAGATCATTACCGGGAGCCGAGTATTTTCCACAACCGTCTTAAAGTGCTGCAAAATTCCCCCCTGGGAGGGTTTGTTGTAGTATGGAGTTACTAACATAACTCCATCTACGCCAACCTTTTCTGCCTGCTTAGTTAACTCGATAGTATGGGCAGTGTTATTGGAACCGGTACCGGCGATCACTGGAACCTTGCCACCAACGGACTCAACCACAGTAGCAAAAAGCTTGACCTTTTCCTCGTCGCTGAGGGTAGGCGACTCGCCAGTGGTCCCCGCCACTACTAGGCCATCGGAACCATTTTCAATCAAGTGCTCAGCTAGCTCAGCCGCCCCCTGATAGTCAACACTATAGTCATCCAGCATCGGAGTTATCATCGCAGTTATTACTGTGCCAAAACCGCTATTCACGGAATCCACCCCTATCACACGCTTGCGACATGAACTATCACCAATAAATTATTCCCTGATCTGATACCAAATCCTGCAAAAACTAGTCTCACGCCTTCTGACCGTTTCCATTACATACCCAACTCAAACTCCTCATGCAAGGCCCGGACTGCGTCTTGTATTCGGGATTCCTTGACAAGACAGGAGATGTTAGCATGTGAGTCGGTGGTCTGAAAGACACTACAGCCGTAACGGTGTAGCGCGTTAACGATCCGATACATAACGCCTGGTACTCCTCGCATTCCGGCCCCCACGGCAGAAACCTTGGCATAGCCGGTTTCCACTGTAAACTGCCCAGATAGCCCCAAACCCTGAAGGATTTCAACCAAGTCATCGGCTTGACTATCATGAACATTGAAGGCGATCAATGTGGGAGACATATAAATCACGTCAATACTAATATTCGCACCGGCCACCGCCTCAAACAAGCGAATGGCCAAGCCATCGTTGAAATCGCCATCGGTGTAAATTTCAACATGGGCCAAGTTGCTCACATGGGCAATACCAGTCACTACTTTGTCGCTGTAGATTGGAATCGGCTGACTGCGGCGAGAAGCAATCACCGTGCCCGGATCATCGGAATACAATGACCGAACATAGATGGGAATGTCCCCTTCTGCCGCGATCTCCACCGCTCTAGGATGAACCACCTTCGCTCCTAAATGGGCAAGTTCCGCCACCTCTTGGTAAGTTAGGCTATCAAGGCGCCTAGCCCTGGGTTCTAGTCTCGGATCCGCGGTCATGATCCCAGCCACATCGGTGTAGATTTCCACCCGCTTTGCCTTGAGCGCGACGGCTAAGGCTGTAGCGGTGGTATCACTGCCGCCCCGGCCGAGGGTGGTAATATCTCCCTGCAGGGTTGCCCCTTGAAACCCCGCCACCACCGGGATCCGACCGGACTGTATCAGTTCTATCAGACGCTGGCTTCTCACTTCCAGAATCTTGGCCTCGCCAAAGCTATCATCGGTAATGATTCCCGCTTGCCCGCCGCTCAAGGCGACGGCCCGATGCCCGGCAGCGGTAATAGCTTGTGCGACGATGGCAGAGCTAATCAACTCTCCGCAGGCCATCAACATATCGAGTTCCCGCTCACACAGGGTATCCCCCTCGGCCTGCATCAACTGCACCAGAGTATCAGTGGCATAGGGATCTCCCGAACGTCCCATGGCTGAGACCACCACCACGGGAGACTCACCTTGCTGTACTGCCTGCAGCACACACTGGACCGCCCGCCGGCGATCCTTGTGATCGGCGACGGAAGTTCCCCCAAACTTTTGGACAACAATATTCACTTTCGTTCCCCCTTGGCCGGTGGGAAGTCCGGTATGCCTACAACAACTGTTCCGCGATTTGAACTGCGTTCAGCGCTGCTCCCTTTCGAATCTGGTCCCCCACTACCCAAAGATTTAGTCCGTGAGGAATCGACTGATCGACACGAATCCGACCCACGTAAATTTCATCCTTACCCGTTACGTCTAAGGGCATGGGATACTCTTGTTCCTCGGGATTATCGACAACGACTATCCCAGGAGACTCCGCCAAAATCCTCTGTGCTTCGGCAACAGAGAGTTCACCCTTCAACTCCAAGTTGATTGACTCCGAATGGCAACGATATACCGGAACCCGCACCGTAGTCGCAGTAATTCTCATCTCTGGCTCATGGAAAATCTTCCGAGTCTCGTCAATCATCTTCACTTCTTCTTTGGTATAGCCATCCTCTAAGAAGGAATCAATCTGGGGAATGAGATTAAAAGCCATCAGATAATGCTTCTTAGCGCTTGTTCCCGGAAAACACTCCATCACCGGCTCCTCACCGTTGAGAACAGCTCGAGTCTGTTGCTCCAACTCCGTAATGGCTCTGGCTCCCACCCCGGAAACTGCCTGGTAGGTAGAGACAACCACCCGCTCAATTCCCACCGCCCGGTGAATCGGTTCCAAAGCCACCGCCATAATAATCGTTGAACAGTTGGGATTAGCGATGATACCCTTTTGGGTTTTGATGTCCTGGGCATTAACCTCCGGCACTACCAGAGGCACCTGGGGATCCATCCGAAAGGCACTGCTGTTATCGACGACCACGGTCCCCTGCTTAACGGCCACAGGAGCCCATTGCTTGCTGACTTCTCCCCCGGCAGCAAAAAAGGCAATATCCACATCGGCAAAGGCTGCTTCAGAAACTTCTTCCACTACAATCTCTCGCCCAAGGGCCTGGATCCTACGACCGGCAGACCGGGCCGAAGCTAGCAATTTTAGCTTCCCTACCGGGAAATTCCGCTCAGCTAAGAGATTGAGTAACTCTGTACCGACGGCGCCGGTCGCACCCAAAACTGCAACATTCATCGACATTTTGGCTTCATTCTCCTTACTAAAGATTTATCCACCGGCACCGTCATTATTTTTGTGCAAGCTCAAACTACCCTCGCAATAGGATAGGTTGAATTTGCCTTCCCTCCAGTGCCGCTTCAACGGTTGGGAGTAACTTGGACCAATCCGCAACCAAGGATCGGGCTTTGCCTTCAGGGTCATCTTGCCCGAAGGGGATAAAATATACATGACGCCGTTTCAATAGTTTTCCAATATTGTCCGCATTGTTAGCCAATCCATCATTGGTTGATACCCCTACCACTACCGGTCGCTCATTACGCAAGTGGGATTTTACCACCATCAATACGTTGGTATCGGTAATCCCGTTAGCCATCTTAGCTAAGCTGTTTCCGGTACAAGGGGCCACAACCACCAAATCCAGCAGCTTCTTAGGGCCAACGGGTTCAGCCTCTACGATATTAGTGATACTACTTCTCCCGGCAATCTGCTCAATCTTATTTCTCCAGTCTGAGGCTGTGCCAAATCTTGTATCGGTGGACTGCACTATCGGCGACAATACAGGCCAAATTTCGGCTCCAGCAGCCTTAAGAGCTGCCATCTGGGGCACCACTTCAGCAAAGGTACAAAAGGAACCCGTCAAAGCAAAACCGATCTTTACTCCAGCCAAGCTCATACAGCACCCACTCCTAGGATTCGGACGTCGGTTGCTTGGGCTGGGACATCAGCTGGCTGATTAGTTTGGGGATAGTATCAGCTAGAATTAGACCGGCGGTTTTAGGAGCTACCTTGCCCGGTAATCCTAATGCATGGATAGCTTCAATCCCCAGCTCTTTGGCGGCAGCAAAATCCGTTCCCCCGGGAGCTGAGGCAATATCGATCACCAGTGCCTCCTTTGGCATCACTGCTAAGACTGTTCCTGTGAGCACCGGTGCCGGCACGGTATTAACCACCAAATCCGCGACACTCACCGCCTCCGGGAGGCGAGCTATTTCCAGAATATTAAGACCCATTTCCGCAGCCCGAGCCAGCTGAGCCAAACTCCGGGCAACTACCGTCGTCTTGGCACCAATTCCCTGCAGCATCCGTCCCAAGGTCAGCCCGCAACGGCCAAAGCCGACCACGACAACCCTAGACCCATGTAGGGTGATGGGCATCCGCTCCATAGCCAGCATCAGCACGCCTTCGGCCGTAGGAATGCTATTGGGGATCGCTATCTCATCGATTTCGCCGGTTTCAATCACAGGAATCCGATACTTATCAGCCAAATCGCGGATGACGGGTTTGGCCTTCCCAATGAACAACGGGGTACCTGGGCGCAACCGCGCAAAGGCCCTTTCATCCAACTGGATAGATACACTGGGATCCATTACCGCCTCCACTTTACCGTGCACGTCGGTGTTGCTCATGGGCGCTACCACCACGTCGGCTGTGGCCAGAGCCTGGTAGAGATCGGTGTAGACAATCACCGAATCTGAAACCAACCCCGGCGGGAATCCCACGGCCTGTACCCTTGCCCCCGACTGCACCAAGCCACGAATCAATTCTACTTCCCTAGCGTCACCGCCAACTACGGTAACGGTAATGGCCCCCAAGTCTAACCTTTCCACGGGTCTCCCTCCATCCACGGTTAATGCCTTGCCCACCTACGTCCGTCAGATGGTAGTAGTATATGCGGGCACCGGGATAGGGTGAAAGGCCTAGCCAGCAAATCATCGCTTCAGCCGGCGGCTTCAGGCTTTATAGCTGCAGCAGGTGCTCCAACCCGTAGATTAACCCTTCAATCTTGCTGACCTCCCGAATCGCCAATAACACTCCAGGCATAAAGGACTCTCGACTGGTGGAGTCGTGCCTGATAGTCAGCGTCTGGCCGGTCAAACCAAAAATAACTTCTTGATGGGCAACAAAACCGGGCAAGCGAACGGAGTGAATCCTGATTCCATCAAAGTCACCGCCCCTGGCTCCGGGCAAACTCTCCCAGCAGGCGTCAATGAAACCATTGGCTTCCCGGGCCGCTCGGATCATTTCCGCGGTCTTAATCGCAGTACCGGAAGGAGCGTCTTTCTTCTGCTCATGGTGTAACTCGATGATCTCCACATCGGGAAAGTACTTAGCCGCCAAGGCTGCGAAGTTCATCATCAGCACAGCTCCCAGGGCAAAGTTCGGTGCAACTATGACCCCTCGCCCCGTCGCTCTGGCTGCCTCATCCAGCTGCTTTAGGTCTCCCTGGGACAAGCCAGTGGTGCCAATCACCAAGTGGGAACCCATATCCAAGCCGCGAATGGCATTGGCCATGACACTGTCTGGCTGGGTAAAATCCACTAATATCTCGGGGGGATTCGCGGCTAGAGACTCTAGAGTCGAAACAACGGTAATCCCCAGCTCACCTACCCCCGCTGCCACACCGGCATCGACGGGCTGGTCAACTCCCCGATCCACAGCTCCTGTCAGTTCCAGGTCCGGTGCCGCTGCGATTGTCTTGACGACTTCCCTTCCCATACGGCCTAGCGCGCCGCAAACAGCTACTGTTAATGACACTATCGGTACCTCCCGGCTACAACACAGGAAATTCTCTCCCGCGAAAGGGAAATCTATCCCATGTTAGACTATCTGTATTGTCGCAGAGCGATGGACAGGTTGTCAAGTCTTAGGGACTAGACGTCAATTCCCGCTCGCCTGAGACTCTCCGCTTCGCTTTCCATATCCGATAGGTTAACGATCACGAAATCATGGCCCACCTTTTCAATACCCGACCAGCCCAAGACCAGCGTCCTTCTCTTAAAGAAGCTGCCCCGATTGCGAATCAATAACGATCGAATCTGCCCAGACTCCGTGTCGATGACCAAATCAGTGTCATCAATCACACCCAGTCGGGCCCCTTCGTCGATGGAGATTATTTCCTTGCCGGCAAGCTCGCTAAATCGCAAAGCCCCATCTCCCCCTTACAGGTAGGATTTTGGTTGATTCCTTGCCCAGTCCTATCCCCAGTCGCCTAATACCTTAGGGTGTAGGAGAGTTCCACCCGGGGTGGATAGCCCCAGCCAACGTCGAGTCTACCACGATCATCATATCCATACCCTACGGAAAAGCTGCCGATTCCCCACTGTCGCTCCAGACAAATTCGCCAAACCCCTTCCAGATCGCGCCCCCACTTATACATACCTTCCCACCAACTGCTTCCCCAAAGCAAGCCGAAACCGATTCGCTGCCGCAGGGCATCGCCCCTCAGATCCACTACATACTGCCCTCCATCTCGGGCAGTAAGATCGTAGTGCAATCGCCAATAATCACTGTCAGGCCGATACTGCAGGGTGCCCTCGATCCGGGACAAGAAAAACTTCTCCGGTCTGACTCTGCCACTCAATTGGTACCCGCTGCTGCCAAGGGTGATCCGCAGATCTCCCCAGCGATATCTTTTCCATGTTTCAAGATCCAGCGCTGTTTGTCGACCGTCAAAGGATAGATAGCTTTGCAGCCGCAGGGTATCGGTGGGCCGCCAGTATAATCGACCATCACAGGCCATGTTGGCGCCTTCGGCTGTCACTCTGCTGCCCAAAGCGGAGCGAAATCCGTCACTGGTGATGCAGGCCTTCATTACCCCTCCCAAGGAGGCAACCCGACTGCGGGGATTGGCTGCTATCTCGAGGGCAATGGCTCCATCGGTTCCCCTATATCGATAGGTACGCTCCAGGCGATGGGTATATACGCCGGCAATTTGCGCCTCCAGCTCAAAGGGCCAGCCCTTCGCCCCGTACCCCACCTGCAGACTGGCCAGACTTTGCTGCATCGAGGTCCAATATCCCGGCTGAGAGGCTAGGGCATGCCATCGGGGCTGAGATTGGAGATGAATCAGGTCAACGAGAAGGCGCACCGGTTCCCTTTCCCAGGAACCCTCCAATAATCCCAAGAAACCATCGTCACCGATATTGGCCACGGTGTCGACGTAGACCCCCGTTAGCTGGGCAGTCTTTCCCTTTCCGAAAACAACTAACCCCGATCCATCATCACTATAGCGTCCCCGCTCCACCAGTTGGAGTAAATCGCTAGTGCTAAAGTGGGGCCGACCGTGAAATACTCGGACTCCACCGCCCCGACCCGATTCGGGATTGATATAACTGGCGGTAGCTGAGCCTCGCCAGCGGGTTAACTGCCCTGTCGACTTCCCATCACCGTCTCCAATCAATTCCAGGCCCAGGGCCCACTGGGAATCGAAACTCTCCCATTTCAGTGCAGCTTGCTGCCAGATGCCATCTGCCTTGGTCGGGGAGGATCGAAGCCCAGGAGCCACCACCAACTCCGCGGTCAACTTCGAGGTAGCTTCCATGGGCTCAACGGAACCTACCAGACAACCAATCAACAACAAACCACCAACAGCCACGATGCCAATCTTCCGCAAAAAGACAACACCCCAGAACCACCTCAAAGGGCAGCCTGGGGTCGATTTCATTATACCATATTTGCCAGATCTGAGCTACGGCTGAACATTCTTATTAGGACCTGCCGGTAACTCATAGCCCGGTTTGTCGCCGGTGCCGTGCTGGCGCCTAAAGTTAACTTCGTTCTTGGCTAAGTATCTTTCATATAGCTCCTGGCTATCCATTCCAATTTTGTTGCACATACTGACGAAGAAATGCAGAATATCCACCATTTCATCTTTTACCCGATCTTCATTTACCGGTGTAGGATTCTTCCACCACTTGAAATTCACTTCGTCTAATAACTCCGCCAACTCGGAAATCATCGCCAGTACTCCCTTTTGAACCCAGACCTGGGTATCAAAATCCAGTCCCCGTTCCGAGATCAAAAAATCGTCCAGCTGCCGTTGTTTGGCAAAGATATCATCAAGCTTGTCCACGACAACTTCCCACCTTACTATGAATTGGCCGCCAAGAAGGATGCCCCCAGGCCTTGCTCCGTTACCGCACCGATGGCTGCCAAGGCTGGCTGTCCCTGCCCAAACATTCCGCAGGCCAAGTTCTGTACCTCTTCCCTGGTCACGTTCTCAATCCGGGCAATGATTTCATCGGCGGTGAGCACCGGTTCCTGGTATAGCAAGGCCTTCGCCAGGCGATGCATGCGGTTGCTGGTGCTTTCCAGACTCAGCATTAATCCGCCTTTTAATTGTTCCTTGGCTCGCTCTAGCTCCTGGGCCGTAACACCCTCTTCACATAGTTGTTCCTGCTCCCGTCTTACCAAAGACAGTACCGTGCTTAGGTTCTCCGGCGAAGTCCCCGCATAGATGGTAAACAGGCCCGTCTCCTGGAAGCCCATGTGATACGAGTATGCCGAATACACTAGACCCTTGGATTCCCGTAACTCTTGAAAGAGCCGAGAGCTCATTCCTCCACCAAATAGGGTGTCCAACACATACATCGGATACCGATGGGGATGAGAGTAGGCTAGGCCGCCGTTACCGACACAGAGATGCACTTGTTCTGTGTCCTTCCACCGCACCACCGTCGTTGCATCGGTGGTGATCTCAATAGAGGCCCGCTTCTCTCCCCGTAGGGGTAAGGAGGCAAAGGCTTTCCCAACCAGTTCCACCACCTGATCATGACAGAGGTTCCCGGCAGCGGAAACCACTAACTTATCCGCGGCGTAGTGGCGGGCCATGAATTCCAATAGAGTATTTCGGTCCATCCCTTGGATAGATTCATAGGTCCCCAAGGTGCTTCGACCTAAGGGATGGTTGCCCCAGGCAGCCTCCAGAATCAGATCATGCACCAACTCATCGGGAGCATCCTCATACATACTGATTTCCTCGGCGATCACTCCCTTTTCCTTGGCCAAGTCTGACTCATCGAAACGGGAATTGAGAACCATATCGGCAATCAGCTCCACCGCCAAGGGCAGATGCTGGTCTAGAACCTTGGCGTAGTAGCAGGTATGCTCCTTTGATGTAAAGGCATTGAGACTACCTCCGGTGGCATCCATAGTTTCGGCAATTTCCTTAGCCGACCGAGTGGTAGTCCCCTTGAATAACATGTGCTCAATAAAATGGGTTACCCCCTGCAAACTGGCCGGTTCATCTCGCGAGCCAACCTTAAACCAAAAACCGATGGTTACCGACCGTACATGGGGGATACTTTCTGTGATCACTTGAATACCATTGTCCAAAACTGACTTTTCGTACACTCTCTTTCCTCCCGCGCGGATCGTCTCTAGGCGCACAAGACTAATTTCTGCAGTCCCTGCGTTACTCCTGCGCAGATTGACAATCTTGTCAGGAGTAACCGTCTCTAGCAGTTCTCTCCCCTACTTCCTTATCTAGTGGATATGTTCACCACCATCCAACTGATATAATGAAGCATGTCTTCCTCAAAAGGCCTGGATCCCGTTGATAGCAGGCTTTCCTTCTGCAACGGGATATTTCCATGTTACCCAGAGGTTAACTACAGGAACTGAAGTTAACAACAGGCTTGAGAACAGTTTTGTCGAAATTATCAGATAAGCACTGCTTATCCCAGTGCTGATTTCTATTCCCGGGAAAAGGAGAAGGGAGGTTGCCATGTCTCAAACATTCTTAGTCGCTATCCTTGGAATTCTATTCTATCTTTCTAGTTTGTTAGGAGGGCATGCTCCCAACTCCGATTGGAACGGGACCAACCCACCGGACACCACCTTCACGTCTATCGGTTACGTGAAGGACTCCCCAGCGACGCTGCGGGAAGGTCCCGGAACGGATCAAACCCGGCTGTCGGTGCTGGAGCCGGAAAGCTCCGTGGAGATTCTCGATGAGACCAATGGCTGGTATCAGGTGAGAACGGAGTCCGGTGATACCGGCTGGGTGGCGGGCATGCTGATTCAAAGCGGTGCTGCCCTCAAGCCTGGCAACTACGAAGTGATGGGTTATTACATGGGCACAAGCAACAACTCCTCGCTTCAGTCACTGCAGAGGCATCATACCCAAATGACCAAAGTGATCCCATGGGCCTTCTCAGTCACCGCGACGGGCGATGTGGTCAACGCTACTCCCACAAACCAACTGGCGGACCTTTTGAAAATGGTGGGAGAAAACACCGAGTTAGAGACCCTAGCTCTAATCAGTAATTATGACCAGAAGACCCACAAGTTTAGTCCCGAGATCGCCTCATCGGTGCTGAGAAACCCCCGTCAACGCAGTCGAGCCATCGCTAACATCACCAAGACCCTAGAGAACTGGGGAGTATCGGGGGTTAATATCGACTTTGAACATGTCCCGCCTCGGGATCGGGATTACTACACTCTATTCATTAAAGAATTATCAGAGCAACTTCGGCCCAAAGGACTGTCGGTCACCGTCGCAATTCCCGCCAAGACCTACGATGACCCAAACTCCAACTGGTCCGGTGCCTTCGATTACGCTCAGATCGGCCGCTATGCCGATTACGTCGTCCTCATGGCCTATGACCAACACTGGACCGGTGGCGACCCAGGGCCCATTGCCTCTGCCCAATGGGTAGAGCAGGTGGTCAAGTACGCGGTCAGCCAGATCCCAAGACAAAAGGTAATCCTGGGAGTTCCCGGATATGGCTATGCCTGGAGTGGTCCTGGAAAAGGAGCCACGGTCAATTACGAATCTGCCGTTAGAATCGCCAATACCGGTAGTGGAGTTCAATGGGATGAGCAAAGCAAGACACCCTATGCCAACGCCCAAGGCCGAGAAATCTGGTTTGAAAACGCAGCTAGTCTCGGACACAAACTGGATATCGTCACCAAGTACGGTGTCAAGGGGATCGCCCTCTGGCGATTGGGGCAAGAGGATCCCAACTCCTGGCGAATAATCAGCGCAAAGCTGTAGACATCTGACATCAACGAAAAAGGCAACGCTTCTTCTTAGCGAAGAGCGTTGCCTTTCTCCTTTGCGCGACGCTTTGGGCCTATCGGATTTACCGACCCTAAAGGGTTACCTTTATTCCTGCAACAACTCCGTTACCGTGACTAATTTATAGCCTTGGGATTGAAGCTGATCGATGATCGTCGGCAGCGCCTTTAGCGTATTGGGTTTGGGGTGCATGAGGACGATTGCTCCCGGTTGGGCCCGACCCACCACCCGTTGCACAATTGTCTCCGGTGAAGGATCTTGCCAATCGATGGTATCAATGGTCCACATGATCGTCCGATAACCATTCTGTGCC
>JAAYGB010000031.1 GCA_012727955.1 Bacillota bacterium | reverse complement strand
TGGCGTTCTACCGCAGTAATGTTGGCCAAGATGTCAAACCAGCAATGATGGTGGCCTAAATAAAGGGCAACCATGTGATAGTTGAAACATTAAGCAGATATTCTCCAAAATTGGGGGGTCAAACCGCATTCTGGCTCCTCCACGTCTGGGTGTGTTTGTAAAGGAGTCTATAGCTTGTGCTAAGGGTTCCATAGTACGGTGTAGTAATGCTAATCCTGGTGGCATTTCAGATACTGGTGTATCCTTGACTTGTTCTCTATATCTTTGAACTCCTAGTTGAACACTTTCTCCCTCTAGTTCTAACTGTCTTTTTATCTTATCTTTATCTATAGTCATTTATACATTCTCCTCCTCTAAGAATGATAAACTAGATAATCTTGTGTCCTCCTTCTGTCTATAGGTGGAACACTAAAAAAGACAATAAAAAAGACCATCTAAGAACATAAGTTCTCAAATAGTCTTTTGATTTAACAGGTCAAGTCCTCACCACCCTGGTAGTAACCTGGTGGTAGGTGGATCCAAATTTGGTGGTGATTGGTGGTAGGTTTTCTACCACCTTTTTCCCCCTTACCATTTCCTGTAACCTGCTCTGCTGCGCTTCATATGTGGTGGGCCCTGCAGGATTCGAACCTGCGGCCAAGGGATTATGAGTCCCCTGCTCTACCGCTGAGCTAAGGGCCCAAAAAAAAGTGGCTCCCCGGGTAGGACTCGAACCTACAACCACACGGTTAACAGCCGCGTGCTCTACCATTGAGCTACCGAGGAACGACAATGACATTATAACTGAATCAACGCTGGCTGTCAACAGTGGGGGAGAGTAAAACCACGTGCAATGGCTTCCTCTCCCGCCATCCTTCTCCTCATTCCAAAGTAGGCTACCTGCAGGGGCATCATTATTCTAAGAAGTCCTTCAACTTCTTACTGCGAGTTGGATGCCGCAGCTTGCGCAGAGCCTTGGCCTCAATCTGCCGGATCCGCTCCCTGGTGACACCAAACTGCTTCCCTACTTCCTCTAGTGTTCGAGAGCGACCATCATCGATACCAAACCTCAGTCGCAAGACCTGTTCTTCCCTGGGAGGCAGTGTATCTAAAACACCCTCCAGCTGTTCCCGCAGCATCGTAAAGGACGCTGCCTCCGCTGGAGCCGGTGCATCCTGGTCTTCAATGAAGTCACCCAAATGGGAGTCTTCCTCTTCCCCGATGGGGGTCTCCAAGGATACAGGCTCCTGGGCTATCTTAATGATTTCTCGAACACGTTCCACAGGTAGCTCCATCTCTTCCGCGATTTCTTCCGGAGTGGGTTCACGTCCCAGCTCTTGCAACAACTGCCGGGAAACGCGAATCAGCTTGTTAATAGTCTCCACCATGTGGACAGGAATCCTGATGGTTCGAGCTTGATCGGCGATGGCTCTCGTGATGGCTTGGCGAATCCACCAAGTTGCATAGGTGCTAAATTTGAACCCCTTGCGATAGTCGAACTTCTCAACGGCCCTCATCAGTCCCATGTTTCCTTCCTGAATTAGATCCAAGAAGTGCATTCCTCGACCGACGTACCGTTTGGCGATGCTGACGACTAGTCGCAAGTTAGCTTCAGCCAAGAGGCGCCTGGCTTCCTCATCACCGGCTTCAATGCGCTTAGATAAGGCCACTTCTTCTTCAGCGCTGAGCAAAGCGACCCGGCCGATTTCCTTCAGGTACATCCTAACGGGATCGTCGAGGCCTACCCCTTCGGGAACAGTAAGGAGGTCGTCATCGGTTTCGCCGTTGATGGTGTCCTCATCCCCTGCTTCATAGTCGCTGCTTTCATCATCGACTACGTCGATTCCCTGGGCCGAGAAGTGCTCGTAAATCTCCTCGATCTGATCCGTATTAAGTTCTTCCTCTTGTAGGGCGTCCATGATCTGGCTGTAGCTAAGCATACCTTCCTTCTTACCAACACTGATCAATGCTTGAACTTTTTCATTGTTTACAAGAACCTCGCTGCTCTTGTTCACCATCTTCCCTCCTTCCACATCTTTGTCTTCTAATATATACATACCCTGTCAATTTCCTCTTTAAGCTCCTTAAATCGAATCAGTAGTACCTTTAATGTTGAAATAGCCTCCGAAGGGTGATTACCCTCATTGCCGAGAGCCCTTGCCTTTGCGCCCAGATCTATAACATCCCGTCGCAGCTTAAACTCTACGAGGCGCCGCAGACAGGCATCATAACTCTGCCCTTGGATCAATCGCGGAGCACTTTCCCGCAGCTCATCGACCAGGGCTGCCAACACCCCGGACTGTGCCCGCTTTATTGTATTCGGGAACCGTCCTAACTTTCCTGCCTCCGCCAAGTGAGATATCTCCCGCCACAGCCTGCGGTGCAAGGGATCCTGAAAACCTTCCTCTCCCAATTGCGCTTTGACCTGATGGAACCAGCTAGGATTCTCGATAACTCCGTGGAGCACTACCTTCTCCAACCAAAGAAGAGAATCCTCCAAGGGCTGAAAATCACTGGGATCCCCAGCAGAAGCAGTCCTTGTTCTATCATTCCTTAGCCGTGTAGTATTATTCCTTGTCCTGCTTACTTTCCCTGTTTTTTCCTCATACCGCCTTACTTCCGCTTCCAAGACCTGGGGTGCCACCGCCAGTTCTGTGGCCACCAGACGAATATACTCGCTGCGAGCCACGATCCCCTCTATTTCCGATAAGATCGGTACCACTCGTTCTACAATATTTAACTTACCTTGGGTTGTGCGGGGATCTGCCGACAAAAGTGTGGATCTTAGTTTGTACTCAATGAGAGGCTCGGCCCTGGCAAAGAGCTCCTTGGCAGCCTCTGTTCCCCGGCTGCGAACAAAGGAATCGGGGTCCTCGCCGCCAGGAATGGACACAACCCTAACCGATAGACCTATTTGAGCTAACAAGTCCATACCCCGCCAGGTGGCAGCCCGTCCGGCAGCGTCGCCGTCAAAGGCAACAATCACCTCACTGCAGTGTTTTTGCAGTAATCTGGCCTGTTCTTCGGTAAAAGCCGTGCCCAAGGACGCCACCACATTGGTGATCCCATGCTGGTATAGGCCGATCACATCAGTATACCCCTCAACGACTATGACCTTACCGGTACGGCGAATTTCCTCCTTGGCCAGATGCAGCCCATAGAGGATGGTGCTCTTCTGAAACAGCGGGGTTTCTGGGGAGTTGAGGTACTTGGGTTGAGAATCATCGAGAACTCTGCCGCCAAAGCCCAAGGGACGACCTTGCTCATCGCAAATGGTGAACATCAGGCGACCTCGAAACCGATCGTAGGCCCCGCTTCCCTTGCTGCTGTTGATCACCAAACCAGAGGCAATACACTCCTCATGGGTAAAGCCCTGCTCCAACAACACCTTATATAGGGTTTCCCAGCCCGGGAGCGAATACCCAAGGCCAAAGAGATCAATCATTGGACGATTAATTCCCCGCTCCCGCAGGTAGGCCCTAGCGACAGCAGCCTCGGGAATAAACAGTGCCTCGGCAAAAAACCTTCGGGCAATGTCATGAATCTGCCCTAGTCGACGCCTTTGTCTGGCCCGTTCCCGTTCTTCCGGGGTCAAGGGACGCAGACCTACCTCGATTCCCACCCGCTGGCCTAAGCGCCGCACCGCTTCGGGAAAGTCAAGGCCCTCCATCGCCATCACAAACTGAAAAACATCGCCCCCGGCCTGACATCCGAAACAATGATAAAACTGACCCTCGGGATTAACGTTAAAGGACGGTGTGTTTTCTGTATGAAAGGGACACAGACCTTTATAGTTTCTACCGGCTTGAGTTAATTCTACATAGTCACCGATGACATCGACGATATCAATTTTCTCCCTAACCGCCTCGATCACCGCGTCAGGGATGCGATTAGCCATGTCATCACCCCACCGTCACTAATTCTCCATTACCTCGACCAGAACTGAGGCAAAAACAACCGGGTATAGTCATTCACCGCGTACCGATCTGTCATTCCAGCGATATAATCCACTACTAGCCGAGCCTTGTCACCACCGGGGTCTTGATGCCAGTCGGAGGGCATCTCTTCTGGATGGGTCAGATAATACTCGAAGAGACTACGCAACATCGCCTCAACCTTCTTCTCTTCGCTCTTGGCCTCAGAAGAGCCTACATATACCGTAGCAAACAGAAATTCCCGCAGCTCACTGGTGGCTGCGGATACTTCGGGGCTAAATTCGATCGTCGACTGGTCCCAACTAGAGGAGATGAGATCTTTGACCATGCGATCAATCCGCTCACTCCGATCCCTTCCCAAAACTTCTATGGCCTGAGAAGGCAGCTCTTCTTCCCGCAATATCCCCGCCCGTACAGCATCGTCGATGTCATGATTGATATAAGCAATCCGATCACAGAGGCGCACCACCTGCCCCTCCAAGGTGGAGGGCAGCTCCTGGCCCGAATGGTTGGCGATGCCATCGCGCACCTCCCAAGTGAGATTCAGTCCCCTCATTCCCGGTTTCAGGCGCTCTAGAACATCTACCACCCGCAGACTATGAGTATTATGACGAAACCCCGGTTGATAGATACAATTCAGTGCCGCCTCTCCGGCATGTCCAAAGGGAGTATGCCCCAGGTCATGGCCAAGGGCGATAGCTTCCGTCAAATCTTCATTTAATCTCAGGGCCCGGGCAACGGTGCGGGCAATCTGTGCGACCTCCAGAGTATGGGTCAACCGCGTCCGATAATGATCACCCTCGGGAGCAATGAACACTTGGGTCTTGTCCCTGAGCCGACGAAAGGCCTTACTGTGTAAAATCCGGTCCCGATCCCGCTGGAACTCCGTTCTCACTTCGCACAAGGGCTCAAAGACAGCTCGCCCCTGGGTGCTGCTAGCCTTGGCGGCAAGGGGCGAGAGCCATTGTGCTTCTCTTCTTTCCGTTTGTACCCGCAAATTACCCATAGCTTCAGCCTCCTGTGCGAAGGGTTAGAGACATCCAGCCACAGATACAGCCTCTAGTGGGTCAAATGCAGTCACGGTTAATGGAAGGGCCGGTAATTCAGTTAACAATAGCAAGGCCCACGCAAACAATGCATGGGCCCTGCCAATACCATCTATACTTAGGCAGATTCTTGACTTATCGAGGGTTCTTGATCTGAGCTTGAGCTG
Organism: Bacillota bacterium; assembly: GCA_012727955.1. Taxonomy (NCBI): domain Bacteria; kingdom Bacillati; phylum Bacillota; species Bacillota bacterium. The sequence continues at coordinate 14,485 of JAAYGB010000031.1, read as the reverse complement.
CGGCTAGACGAGCAATCGGTACTCGGTAGGGAGAGCAGCTGACATAGTTAAGTCCTACTCTGTGGAAGAACTCAACAGAGTCGGGGTCTCCACCGTGCTCACCACAGATGCCAAGCTTGATCTCAGGACGGGTAGAGCGGCCCTTTTGGACACCGATCTCCACCAACTGACCGACACCCTCTTGGTCCAGGCTCTGGAAGGGATCTCTCTCGAGGATATCCCTGTCACGGTACTCATTGATAAAGGAGCCAGCGTCGTCGCGGCTGAATCCAAAGCTCATCTGGGTCAAGTCGTTGGTTCCGAAGGAGAAGAACTCAGCGTTTTCGGCGATCTTGTCAGCAATGAGAGCGGCACGAGGTACCTCAATCATTGTACCGACATGATACTCTACCTCTACTCCAGCCTTCTCCATGGTCTCCTTGGCAACACGGTCGCAGAGCTCCTTCAGGATCTCCAGCTCGCCAGTGGTACCTACCAAGGGGATCATAATCTCCGGAACAACATTGATGCCTTCCTTGGCTACTTCGCAAGCTGCAGCGATGATGGCCTCTACCTGCATCTCAGCGATTTCAGGATAGGTGATGGCCAAGCGGCAACCGCGGTGACCAAGCATCGGGTTGAACTCCTTGAGGCTCTCGATCCGTGCCTCGAGCTTCTCGACAGGAACATTCATTTCCTCGGCAAGCTCGGCGATCTGCTTATCCTCATGGGGTACGAACTCATGCAGCGGCGGGTCAAGCAGTCGGATGGTCACAGGCAGACCCTTCATCACCCGGAAGATACCGGCAAAGTCAGCCTGCTGCATCGGCAACAGCTTAGCCAAGGCCTTTCTGCGGTCCTCAGCGTTATCAGCCAAGATCATCTGACGAACGGCAGTGATCCGGCCCTCTCCGAAGAACATATGCTCGGTACGAACAAGACCGATACCCTGGGCACCAAAGCCGCGAGCAACTTCAGCGTCGTGGGGAGTGTCGGCGTTGGCCCGTACCTCCATGGTCCGAATCTCATCGGCCCACTGCATCAAGGTACCGAAGTCACCGGAAGTCACTTCAGGCTCAACCAGTTCCATCTTACCGACGATAACTTCGCCATCGGTACCGTTCAAGGTGATCCAGTCGCCTTCCTTGACAACGACGTCGCCAACGGAGAACTGCTTATCGCCAATTACGATATCACCGGCACCGGCGACACAGCACTTACCCATACCACGAGCAACAACGGCTGCGTGGGAGGTCATGCCGCCCCGAGCGGTCAAGATACCTTCAGCAACGTCCATGCCGCCGATATCCTCGGGAGAAGTCTCGTTTCTTACGAGGATGACCTTCTCACCCCGCTCTGCCCACTCCTCTGCCTCCTCAGCGGTAAAGACTACTCTACCTACTGCGGCGCCAGGAGAAGCCGGTAGACCAGTGGTCAGTACTTCATACTTAGTATTCGGATCAATCTGTGGGTGCAGGAGCTGATCAAGGTCACCAGGAGGTACCCGCAAGACAGCGGTATCCCGGTCGATGAGACCCTCTCGCTCCATCTCTACAGCAATGCGAACGGCTGCAGTACCGGTCCGCTTTCCGGCACGGGTTTGCAGCATATAGAGCTTACCACGCTGAATGGTGAACTCAACGTCCTGCATGTCGGTATAGTGCTGCTCTAGCTTCTCGAAGATGTCAGTCAACTGCTTGTAGACTTCAGGCATCTCCTCTTCCAGTTTCTCTAGGGGTTGAGGGGTACGAATACCGGCTACAACGTCCTCACCCTGAGCGTTCCATAGGTACTCGCCGTAGTAATGGCGCTCACCGGTGGCAGGGTTACGAGTAAAGGCAACACCGGTACCGGAGGCTTCCTGGCCTTCGCCGCCCATGTTACCGTAAACCATAGCCTGAACGTTTACTGCAGTACCCCAGTCGCCGGGGATATGGTTGATCCGACGGTAACGGATAGCGCGAGGATTCATCCAGGAAAGGAATACGGCGTTAACGGAGCCCTTGAGCTGCTCCCAGGGATCGGTGGGGAAGTCTTCACCGACGACCTCTTTGTACTTGGCCTTAAACTCGGCAACGAGTTCCTTGAGGTCTTCCGCGGTTAGCTCGGTATCGAGGGTAACTCCTCGAGCATCCTTCTTAGCCTGGATTAGGGCCTCGAACTCATCATGGTCAACTCCCTTGACCACGTCACCGTACATCTGCACGAAACGGCGATAGCAGTCATAGGCAAAGCGCTCATCACCGGACATCTTAATGATACCCTGGACGGTGTCATCGTTCAGACCGAGGTTCAGGACGGTGTCCATCATACCTGGCATGGAAACACGAGCACCGGAACGAACACCGAAGAGAAGAGGATTGTCGGGATCGCCAAACTTGGAGCCCATAGCTTCCTCAACCTTCTTGATATTCTCCTTAATCTGCTCTTCTAGACCTTCAGGCCACTGCCGGTCGTTCTGATAGAACAGAGTACAAACCTCAGTGGTGATGGTGAAACCAGCGGGCACTGGAATACCCAGGTTAACCATCTCAGCGAGGTTGGCACCCTTACCACCAAGCAGGTTCCTCATGTCCGCTCTTCCCTCGGCCTGTTCGCCGCCGAAGAAATACACGTACTTCGCCATTACTGATCCTCCTTTGATATCACCCAGGAACCCCTAGTGAAAACGGGGACCAAGGATAGTTTTCCAAGTTACACACGGTCGAAGCTTGCCCTATTCTCAGGAAACCCGAGAAAACAGGGCACCTCTAAAATCCCATAGACATCGGAATAACCCGTGCATTAGAGTTATGCCTTCTGTCCACGGGAAAGGAAGCTTGACCATTTGTTACCGTAATAGTTATTCGCTACCATTAGCCTGTCTCCTTCTGGCTTCGGGCAAAAAGTCTTAAAGTAACAATTTTGCAACACTTCCCAGAATGGACCCTTACCATATTGGCTATTCTGTTTGCTTGGCAATTTTCAATTAATCCTTACCAATGCTTAAAGTTTCGCTCTTGGAGTTATATTATGCCTATTGGACTACTTTGCGTAGATCTGCCATCTGAGTCATCATCGCCACAACCTTCCCCAGAAGGGCCAAGCGAATATTACGTTGAGTTTCGTCTTCGACCATCACCATCACTTCGTCAAAGAACCGGTCAATGGGCTCCTGCAGTTCCGCCAACATCTCCTCCACCCCACGGTAATCCCTTGCCTGCAAGAGATTTTGCAGAGGCTCTTCCCTGGCTTCCAGCGCGGCAAACAACTGCTTTTCCGCAGCCTCCGTCAAGACAGAATCAGTCAAAGATATCGAGGGAACTCCCTGCTTGTCTACCAAATTAGCCGCCCGATGAAAGCCCGTTAACAGCCGGGTAAAGCTCTCGGAGTCTGCGGTAGACTGAAGAACCTCCAGCCGCTGCAGACAATCGCAGGGGTCGTCACTGGCTACCGCCATTACCGCATCGACGAGGTCATAGCGAAAGCCCATCTCTAGGAGAACACCACGAAATCTCTGATCGAAGAAGTCATGCACCTCCTGCCTGACTTCCTCAGGATTGGTAACCAGCTCACCATAGGCAGCCATGCTCCAGTCAATCAACTGATTAATCGAGATCTCCAGCTTCTGATCTAGAACGATCTGCAGCACCGCCAAGGTTCGTCGCCGCAACCCATAGGGATCCTGGGAACCGGTAGGGATCATTCCCACAGCAAAACTTCCTACGATGGTATCCATTCGATCCGCCAGCCCCACTACTGTTCCCGTTTTAGAGCCGGGCAAATCATCACCGGCAAAACGGGGTAGATAGTGCTCGAAGATCCCGGTAGCAACGTCCTCCCCTTCGCCGCTAAGCTTGGCATACTCCCGACCCATTACCCCCTGGAGTTCGGGGAATTCATTGACCATGTTGGTGACCAAGTCCGCTTTGCACAGGAGGGCCGTCCGGTCAATAGTGCTTTGGTCTTGGTCCCATCCTAAGTGAGAAGCCAGCCTTTGGGATAACTGCCTAATTCTCTGGGTCTTATCGTAAATTGTGCCCAATCGCTCCTGAAATACCACAGCCTTCAGAGCCTCTATCTTGTCGGCCAAAGCCTGAGCTTGGTCCTCATGATAGAAGAATCTGGCATCCGATAACCGGGCTGACAACACCTTCTCATTCCCCTGCTTGACCGTCTCCAAATACTCCGAGCCGCCGTTGCGTATCGCTATAAACAAGGGTAACAGCTGATGATCTCCATCGATTACCGGAAAGTATCTCTGGTGGGCTTGCATGGAAGTAATCAGTACCTCCGGTGGAATCTCCAGAAAGCTGGGATCGAACTGGCCGACGAGGGCCGTGGGATATTCCACCAAACAGGTCACCTCATGGAGCAAGTCGGGATCAATCACCGCAACTCCGCCGGCCTTGGCCGCCACTTCCTCCACTTGGCTGCGAATCATTTCCTTGCGGGTTGCCAAGTCGGCCACCACAAAGCCCCGTTCCATCACCGCTGGATACTCCTGGGCAGTGGCAATGGTGAGCTCCCCTTCCGAGAGCACTCGATGGCCCCGAGTTGTCCGCCCGCTCTTGACACCGGCGAAGGTGAAGTCCACTACTGTCTCACCAAAGAGGGCTGCTATCCACCGCACAGGACGAGCAAAGCGGGTGTCACCGCTACCCCAACGCATACTCTTGGGAAAGGACAGCTGAGAAAGCGCCTCCGCTAGCACCTGGGGCAAGACATCTAAACTGGAACCCCCGGGTTCTTGAATTACGGCATAGACGTATTCCCCCTGCTCCGTCTGCTTAACAATCAGATCCTGGGGCGAAACTCCCGCTCCCCGAGCAAAACCCATTGCGGCCTTGGTGGGATTACCCTCTGCATCAAAGGCGATCTCCTTCGAGGGCCCCCGACGTTCCTGGATCAAGTCCCTTTGATTCACACTCACATCATCAATCAGAACAGCTAATCGCCGGGGAGTTGCGAACTCCCGTAGGGTGCCAAACTCGATTCTTTCCTGCTCCAATCCCTTGGTCACCGCTTCCACTAATTGAGCCAATGCTGGAGCAATAAACCTCGCTGGCAGTTCCTCACAGCCCAGTTCCAAGAGCAATGACTTAGCCATAGTTCTCACCTCTTTCAGACTTCAGCAATGGATATCCTAATTCTTCCCGGGTCTTGAGGTAGGCGATGGCACAGAGCCGGGCAAGCGCACGCACCCTAGCAATATATCCGGTGCGTTCCGTGACACTAATCGCCCCACGGGCATCTAGGAGATTGAACACATGGGAACATTTCAAGACATAATCAAAGGCCGGTAGCGGTAGGTTTTTATCCAGAACAGCTCTAGCCTCTGACTCAAACTTGTCAAACAAGTCGAAGAGCAGGGCAGTATTGGAGTGTTCAAAGTTGTACTTGGATTGTTCTACTTCATTCTGGTGGAATACATCACCATAGGTAATGCCCTGTACCCACTCCAATTGAAACATGTTGTCGACGTTCTGCAGATACATCGCCAGTCGCTCTACACCGTAGGTGATTTCTACAGCAACGGGACGAACATCTTGTCCCCCTACCTGTTGAAAGTAAGTGAACTGGGTGATCTCCATCCCATCAAGCCAAACTTCCCAGCCCAAACCCCAGGCTCCCAAAGTAGGTGATTCCCAGTCATCTTCGACGAAGCGAATGTCATGGGCCTTGGGGTCAATGCCTAGGGCATTGAGGCTTTCCAAATACAACTCCTGAATGTTGTCGGGAGAAGGCTTCATGATCACTTGGAACTGGAAATAGCGCTGCACCCGGTTGGGGTTTTCGCCATAGCGCCCATCAGTGGGTCGCCGAGACGGCTGTACATAGGCTACGTTCCAAGGCTCAGGTCCCAAGGAACGCAGAAAGGTGCTGGGATGCATTGTCCCGGCGCCAACCTCAACGTCGTAGGGTTGTTCAATGATACATCCCTGCTTAGCCCAGAAGGTTTGCAGCGCCAAAATCATCTCCTGCAAATTCACTATCGATCCCTCCCACAAATCAAACTTTTTCCCAGTGAAAAGCGGTCACAAACAGGAAAAGCCCTTCGTCCCGGCCAGGGACGAAAGGCTGTGCTTCCGCGGTTCCACCCTGGTTGGCATCTGAAATCCAGACGCCCACCTTAATTGCCATCGGCTCAAAAGTGCCTTCGCTTCGCTGCCCAGTACCTCTGGCTTCCACCATCCCAGAGTCGCTATAGCCTGTGACAACGGCTACTTGTCTCTCTCATCGCCGTCACTTATAGTTTTGTTCGTAGCTTATTTTGCCCTACGCCCATCCTAGCAAAGGGACCAAATCCTGTCAATACAATCCGATGTTTTGCAGGGAAGTTTCGGAAAGGCCAGAATCTATAACCAAAACCATCGGGAACATATCCTTATTAACGTGGAGGGATTTGCGTGGTAAGAGTTGGGCTAATCGGCTGTGGTATTATCGGTACTGTCCATGCTGCTCGCTTAGCACAAATCGAAAACGTGGATTTCGTGGCCGCCGTTGACATTATTCCGGAAAGGGCAGAAAAGATCGCACAGGAACATGGAGCTCGAGCCTTTACCGACTATACAGACATCCTAGACCTAGTGGATGTGGTGTGGGTCTGTACCCCTCCCGACACCCATCGTGATATTACCGTGACCTGCCTCTCGGCGGACCTTCATGTCTTCTGCGAAAAACCCATGGCGCTATCCCTCGCCGAGGCCGACGACATGATCGCAGCCGCCAAATCCTCTGGCAAGCTATTGGGTATCGGCTACTGCCTGCGATTCCTACCCTGGGCTGACAAATGCCGCCAGCTGGTGGCTGACGGAGAACTCGGTGAGATTTCGATGGCATGGATTGCAAGAATGAGCGATATGCCGGGAACGGATTGGCTGGGAATCCAGGAGCGCAGTGGCGGGATGTTGACGGAACAAACCACCCATAATATCGATTGGCTTCGCTATGTCCTAGGGGATGTCACTAAGGTTCATGGAATGGCCAAAACGGTGCTTCCCAATGTCACCATCGCCGACAACGTCGTTGGCCTGCTGGAGTTTGCCAACGGAGCCATCGGTCAGCTAATGGCCTCTTGGTCCTGCGCCGCCAACTGGATCGATTCAGGGATTGTGGGGACCAAGGGCGTGCTGCGAACGGGACAGGGTGGCAAGATCACCGTTGACAGGTTCGGGGAAGAAACCCAAGTGTATGAACCGGAGTCCCTAGACATGTATCTGGTCCAAGACCAAGCCTTTATCGATGCCATCAGCAATGGTGGAACCTGGCCTATGGACCCCGAAGAGGCTAAGAAGAGCCTTGCCGTCAGCCTAGGAGTGCTGGAGGCAGCCAAGACTGGACAACCCGTTACCCTGTAGTCAAAGCTCTAAGAGCTAACAAGGCAGTCATGGGGATTCCTGGCGGGTTTCCCTGACTGCCTTATTTCCTATATTTCATCCCCTTGCGGATACAATGTAGAATTGAGCCCATCGGTTACTGGCCGGTCATCCTCTCTGTCGACCTCGATGGTACACTGGGTGAACAAACACACCCCCGCAGCAATAATCGCTGCCTTGGGAAGGACCAGGGCACCGGCAACGGCTGCCGTCACAGGAAATTCAACCAGAATTTCGTCCTTGTGTTTGATGCGGATCCTGGTAACGTTACCTTGACGCACCAACTCTCGGACTTTGTCCAGCACCTGCCTGCCCCGAACGGTCCAGGAGTTTTCCCATTCCTCTCGGTACTGTTCCGCCAACACCAGAGCATCAACGACATTCCACTGTGACTTAGTCAATACTTCCCGGCACTCCCGATAGGACAGTCCGGTGCGTTCTCGAACCAAGTCGACTTTCCTCAATTCCTCATCGGTGGGTTGATACATACCATTACCTCCAACCTAAGGACCACCCGCTGGCGGTCTAGGACACGGTCCGAATGGTGTTGAGCCAGCTTAAGGAATTCAAAGGTCGGGCTAACCGGTAATCCATAAACAGGCGGAGGCCCCGTTCCATCTCCTGCAGCATCTCCTCCGACACCTGCAACACCGGCAACCGCTCCACCGGGGTCACCATAAATCGCCGCAGCATCTGTACCGCTCCCAGGGACAGGGGCACCGCCGCCGGATCCTGGGGATGACACTGTCGACACAGCCCGCCCCCCAGTGTGAGACTCAAGCGGGGTTGCTCTAAATTGGCACCGCATTGAGTGCACACATCCAATTGCGGCCGGTATCCCAACAGGCTTAACACATTGATGTCAAAATAACGGGCAACAATCTCGGGCGAATGCCCTCGAGACAAGAGGTGAAAGCATCCCAACAGCAACTGAAAGACCTGGGGCACCGGATCCCTTTCTGCGGTCAATTGGTCCACCACTTCAGCCAGATAACTGGCATAGGCCATTTTCAATAGATCTTCCCGGAGATCGATAAAAGAATGCAGGATCTCACCTTGACTCAAAGTATCAAGGGACTTGCCTTTGAAGATCAGAGCCCGCAGATGGACAAAGGGTGCAGAGACGCCAATCAAACGATTGCGAACCCGTCGACATCCCTTGGAAACCACAGCAACCTTGCCGGCATCCGCGGTGAATATAGTCAAAATCTTGTCTGCATCTCCCAGGTCCTTAGTCCTAAGAACTATGCCCTCAGTACGATAGAGCCCCATTTAATCGACCTTTCATTCATACTTCGGCCGCCTGCGTCGCCAGCTCCGCTGCGGTCCGGTCAGGATTATCCTCTGTCCCGTCAGGTTCAGTAATCAACTGCCGATAGAACATATAATAGCCAATGGCGCCGGTGGCGCAGAACAAATTCCAAAGGACATCAACCGCTGAGCCAACATAAAGTTCAGACTCCAACTGTCTGGTTTGCATGGGACAACCTCCCTATCGCTCTGACAGTGTTTAGTGTTGCCTCCGGTGAATGTCGGTATTCTGATTTGAATTATGGATGGTTGTCAACGGCGGAAAAACCAGGTGATTAATGAAATAAGTAAACTAAGCAGAAGTCCTGTGGTAATGGGAATGTAGAGAGTGAATCCCTTACGTCGGATCAGAATGTCACCGGGCAAGGCACCCAGTCGCGGTACTCGGCCAATAACTAGCACCACACCGCCCAAAATCACTAAGATCAATCCCAGACCAATCAACATCTTGCCTAATTCATTCAACCTCGACACCTTCCTCGTCCCAAATCCGTCGCTGCCTTCTCACTCATCACCAAAGAGCTGAGCCTGCTCATCGGACCTTGCTGTATTGGACTCGGGCTCTTCTAGGCCTAGATGCCGATAACCTGCAGCGGTCACCACCCTGCCCCGGGGAGTTCGCTGCAAAAAGCCAATCTGCATTAGATAAGGTTCATAAACGTCCTCGAGGGTTTCCGTTTCCTCGTTCACCGCTGCCGCTAAAGTATCCACCCCAACGGGACCACCGCCGAATTTCTCGATGATAGTTCGCAGGACACCGCGGTCTGTGCGATCGAGGCCTAAGGCATCAACTTCAAACAAGCTCAAGGCTTCTTGAGCCACCTCTTGGGTAATCACCCCATCAGCCCGAACCTCCGCATAATCCCTGACCCGCTTCAACAGGCGATTGGCCACCCGGGGAGTACCCCGAGAACGCAAACTAATCTCCCTGGCACCCTCAGGCTCCAAGGGAATGTTCAACACTCTAGCCGACCTGGTGACAATATCGGAGAGTTCCGCCACGGTGTAAAATTCCAAGCGGCTGATAACTCCAAACCGATCCCGCAGCGGAGAAGTTAACATCCCGGCTCTAGTGGTGGCGCCCACTAAGGTAAAGGGCGGCAGTTCCAACCGCAAAGACCGGGCGCTGGGGCCTTTGCCGATGACAATATCGACAGCAAAGTCCTCCATGGCCGGATACAAAACTTCTTCGATAGTTCTTCTCAACCGATGAATCTCGTCAATAAACAAAACATCCCGTGGCTCCAGGTTCGTTAACAGAGCAACGAGATCGCCCTGGCGTTCGATGGCCGGACCAGAAGTAGTCCGGATATTCACGCCCAGTTCATTGGCGATAATATTAGCCAAGGTAGTTTTGCCCAATCCCGGTGGACCACAGAGAAGAACGTGATCCAGCGCATCACCCCGCTGCAAAGCGGCTTGCACGAAGATTTCCAGGGTCTCCTTGGCTCGGGTCTGACCTACATACTCCGATAACGTACGGGGACGCAGGGTAGTGTCAAACTCAAAATCATCGGTTTGCCTGACTCCCGATACTACTCGCTCCTCAATGATAACTCATCACTCCCTACGCCATAGCCTTAAGAGCCTGACTTATCAGGTTTTCGGTAGACAAAGGTTTCTGGCCATCTGTAGCCAGCTTTCTTCCCGCCGCCTGCAAGGCACTTTCAGCTTCATCTAAAGTATAGCCCAAGGCCTGCAATGCAGCAAGGGCATCGGCATAAACGTCACCGGGAACAGACTGAGTGGTATCGGGTTCCAAATCCACGACATCGGGGTCGATTTTGAACTTGTCCTTCAACTCCAGACTCAGCCGTTCCGCCGTTCTCTTACCAATACCGGGAATTGTCGATAACTGCTTGATATCCTGATTTACCACTGCCAATTTAAAGGTAGGTGGAGTCATGCTCGACAACACCGACAAAGCTAGCTTGGGCCCCACCCCAGATACGGCGATCAAAGTCTGAAACAGCTCCTTCTCCTCCTTCGTAGAAAAACCATAGAGGAGAATGGCATCTTCCCGTACATGGGTGTGTACGTGAAGGGTGCACTCCCTGCCAACGGAAGGGAGCTGTCTTTCAGTGGACTGGGGCACCACCAGTTCGTAGCCTACGCCACCGACATCGATAATAATACGTTCCAGTTCCCTGCTGTCCACAATTCCCGTCAGTTTTCCGATCAACCGCTTTCTCCTCCCGATAGACTTAACCCATTGCCCCTTGATTGAAAACTTGGGCTGTATTGCCCATGTGAGCATGGCAGATGGCCACCGCCAAGGCATCACTGACATCATCGGGGCGGGGAATCTCATCTAACCCCAGCAATAATCTAACCATGTAGCCCACCTGGTGTTTATCGGCCCGCCCAACACCGGTCACCGCTTGCTTCACCTGCAGGGGGGTATACTCATGTACCGACAGTCCATACTCGGCCCCCGCCAGCAAAGCCACGCCCCGAGCCTGTCCCACCGTCATTGCGGTGGTAGTGTTCCGATTAAAAAACAGCTGTTCCACTGCCATTGTATCGGGACTGTACTTCTTAATTAACACCTCCAGCTCTCGATGAATGTCCAACAGCCGCTGGGCAGTCGTCTGCTCTGGATAAGTACGAATGACCCCATAGGAAATTGCTGTGAGGGTGGTCTTGTGACATTCTATCACACCAAATCCCATGAGCGCTGTTCCAGGGTCAATTCCAATGATTCGCATTTAACACCAACTCACTGTCTTGGAATCCTTGCTTGGTAGATCCTGTTAGCCTGGACTAGAACAACTATTCGCTATCGAGGGGAAGCATTCCTTGTGACCTTGCCCTGGGGGAAACCTCGGCGCGCCAAAGAGTGGCAAGGATCGCCTGCCACTGTTTGGAACCCTTCGCTTATAATCTAGTCCTTACCTTGCTGGCCTCCGGCTTGCGGCCATTTCCCGCAATCCCTCGAGGATCATGTCAATCTCATGCTCGGCAAATTCCTGCCCCAAACGCAGATTTGCCTGCTCATACTCCGGCAACCATTCCACCTCAATGTCCGTGAGGTGCTCTAGACGCCCAGAGATACCTGGGGTTCCAGAATAAATGGCCACTTTGCCCTCATAAATCCCAAGGTATCGGGTACCGGCGGCGGAGGCCGCCTCGCTCAAGTTAACCTTCACCAGTAATCGGTCGGGACTAAGCTCGAGAACGGTCCATTCTGGATACTCCGCGGCAATGTCACCGGAAGCCTTGCCAGCCAGAACCTCGGGAATGGGCTCCGCCGGCAAGGTGTGAACCTCACCATCAATTCCGTCAAAGAGCCTAACCAGCGATGCGCCGGCTTTCAATCGGATATCCTCCGTTGGACTAGGAACAAACTCTGGTTCTGAGGGCGTACTTCTGGAGAGCATCCACAAAGTAGCTCCAGCGCTGCCTACAAAAAAGACCAATGCGATGGCTAGATATATCCACTTGGGCGGGACCTTCATACAGCTCATCTCCTTTAGCTGCTAGTCAGCCCTATTTTGCCCAAGTCCGACAAGAAATATGAAAAACTTACCACGTATAGAAACAAAAAAGCCACCCGGAAAATCAACTCCGGCTGGCTGAGAACCTGCCCTAACTATTCCTAGACTACCTCATCGTAGGCCTCCGGCGGGATATCCGCATTGGTGTAGACCTCTTGCACATCATCGAGATCCTCTAGGGCATCGGTGAGACGGATCACCTTTTTTCCTTGCTCTGCGTCTACCTCTACAGTGTTTTGGGGTACCATCGTTACCTCAGCAGAACTAAAGGAGTAGCCGCTTTCCTCCAGGGCAGTCTTCACGTCCTGAAAATCGCTGGGACTGGTGACCACTTCGATTCCCTCTTCCTCGACAATGACGTCCTCGGCACCGGCTTCTAGAGCCACCATCATCAATTCATCTTCGTCTACGGAATCATCGGCCGCAATCAACAGAACGCCCTTCTTGTCGAACATCCAAGCCACACAACCGGACTCCCCCAGGTTTCCACCATGCTTGGAAAAGGCATGTCGCAGCTCTGAAGCCGTTCGATTCCTGTTGTCGGTCATCGCTTGAATCATCACGGCAACCCCATTGGGCCCGTAGCCTTCATAGACAACTTCTTCGTAGTTCTCGGAATCGCCACCACCAACGCCCCGTTGAATGGCCCGCTCTATGTTGTCATTGGGCATATTTGCCTCTCGTGCCTTATCTATCGCCAGACGCAAACGGAAATTAGAGTCTACATCAGGACCGCCTTCCTTGACTGCTACAGTAATTTGACGGGCGATCTTGGTGAAAATCTGCCCTCGCTTGGCGTCTTCCTTCGACTTCTTATGCTTAATATTGGCCCACTTAGAGTGTCCCGCCATAATTATCATCTCCTTCCCCTAACAATCCCATTGTACCATATCCGCTCCCTAGCTGCGAGTCTGAGCTTGTCGGATTCGCACCACCAGATACCGATAGACAGCCAGCACCAAAACCAAGGCCAATAGGGGAGATAAGCCGCGGTCAAAGAGAATGAAATTATACACTCCATGTAGCAAACTGGCAGCCAATAGCCCCCCGATCACAGCCCAGGGGGAACCGGCACCGATTCGGAGCATACCAAGGCTAAAGCCGACAACTCCAGAAAAGGATGCGTGGGCCAAACTAGTAATTATCGCTCGCAAGGGGCCGATTTCCCAGCCAAAGGAATAGGTGTAAAGGAAGTTTTCCGCGCCGGCAAATCCAAAGGCGGCGGTGGTGGTATAGATAATTCCGTCTAGGGGGCCATCAAAATGAGAGGATTTGTAAACGGTGAAATACACGGCAAGAAACTTAGCCAACTCTTCAATTAGCCCTACACCCAGGACCATAAGCCACAGGCGAACACCGGGACTAAGCACTTGCCCCCAATACTGCGCCAGGGGTACTTCGATTATGCCCGCGGGAATTACAGCCAAAAGGCCGGCGACAAAGGCCCGAGCTAACATCCCGGTAGGCTCAGGTTCCTTACGATCGTAGCGTTTGAAGTACCATACCCAGACCACTGCAGGACCGATAGAAAGAAAAATGAGTACAATTAACTCCACTGTTAGTCATCTCCTTGCCGATAACTAGCCACACATGCGTGAGTTAACGTACCCATGTCTTCACGATTCTAGTTTGGTAATGATTCGTATGGAACTGGTTACGGGTTTCGGCGCAAAAGTGCTCTTCTGGCATAATCGAGACCAGCCACCAAAGATACCGCAACCCCCAGGTTAATTAGCCAATCGGAGCCAGGCAGATCTAGAAGGGCCATGGTCACCCCAATATAGAGGATCACCGTTGCCGACTTACCAAAAACACTGGCACTGACCACCTCTGCCCTCGATACATAAAAAAACGCAGCTCCGATAATCAGGGCCACCTCTTTACCGATCAACACTATTGGCAGCCACAGGGGAACCTTTCCAGCTATGGTCAAAGCAATAAAGGCCGCCGCCATCATTAGCTTGTCCGCCAAGGGATCGAGCAAAGTTCCCAGTCGAGACACTTCGTTCCTCGAGCGTGCCAGGTATCCGTCAAGGGCATCGGTCATCCCCGTCGCTACAAACACTAAAGCGACCCAGAGACGGCTATAGGACACGTCGGAAAAGAAGAAGTATAGGAACACGGGAATCAGCCCGATGCGGACTAGAGAAATTATGTTAGCGAGAGTCATCCAGTTATCCTCCCAAAGCCCAGACAGCAAGCGAACTAGACTTGTGGCCGCTTTCACTGGGAAAGAGGCCACCTTGGTGGGCTTAGGTGGATTTGAACCACCGACCTCACGCTTATCAGGCGTGCGCTCTGACCAACTGAGCTATAAGCCCTTGCTGCTGAGGTTACACT
>JAAYGB010000030.1 GCA_012727955.1 Bacillota bacterium | reverse complement strand
GAAGCCAGTAACCCAGCTGATGCTCTGGAATGTTCTGTTCTAGACACCATGCTCTGCGGCTAAGGCCGCTAGCTAAGAATGATTGAACTCGTTCTTCCCATAACTCTTGCTTAGTCTTACTCACTAAAAACCAACTCCTTTACGATGGTGACCTTATTATCTCATCGCATTTTAGGAGTTGGTAGGTGTACTCGTTTTTACGCTTACGGAGTACATGGACATCCCCCTGACTGTCTCAAGTCCAGGTTTTTGTCCGCATCCCCACTCTTGAAAGTATGATTGCCAAAAACACTATACACTGCCATTCGACAGCTCAATGGTATCGAAGACATCAAGCTAACCTTAAGCCTAGTTCTCGTGCATAATCTACGGCTTCCCGGAATTCTTTAGGGGTTAGTCGCCTTGCAATCTCCTGATACTCAGAGGCTCTATGGGCAGGGTAGTACTGCCCCATTACATTAACCAGACAATCGGGAGATAGTTCCTCGCCTATAAATCCCAGGATTTCCTTTGTGTCCTCCATTCCTCCTGGTAGGACCAGGTGCCTGATCAATAAACCTCGGTAGGCAATCCCTTTCTCATCGACTCTTAAGTCGCCGACCTGGCGGTTCATCTCCTTCAGAGCTAGCTTGGCTTTTTCCGGATAGTCTCTTGTCCGGGAGTACCTTCCGGCCAGTTCCGGTGAGTTGTACTTAAAGTCTGGCATATAGATATCGATGACTCCATCTAGGATTTTCAGAGTCTCAACGTTTTCATATCCAGAGCAGTTGTACACGATCGGTAGTCTTAAGCCCTTTTGGGCAGCCAGATAAACAGCCTCCAGGATGTTCGGTACAAAATGGGTGGGTGTAACCAGATTTATGTTGTGGCATCGATAATGATCCTGTAGAAGCAACATGATACTGGCCAGCTCTTCATTGGAGATGGAGGTTCCTCTGCCATGAATGCTGATAGTATAATTCTGACAGTAGACGCATCCTAGATTACAGTGAGCAAAGAATATCGTTCCAGAGCCCCTATAGCCAACTAAGACATCTTCCTCCCCAAAATGCGGCCCATAGCTGGCCACTACAGTCTTGGGGCCTCCTCGGCAGATCCCTCTTTCCCTTCTTCTGTCTACACCACATTCATGGGGACACAGGAAGCAGGCTTCATAGTGCCTTCGAGCCATTTCCACTTTTTTGAGCAGGCTGCCATCCTCCAATGACTTCCTGTAAGCTGCTGTAAAGCTCATTTGAGTTCACCCCAAAGGACAAGTAACACAAGGGGACGGTTCTGTTGTATTATTGTGTTCTCGACATGAGAAGAACCGTCCCTGGAGTGCTTCTCTTGGTGTCGTTGATCCTGTCCTATCTCCAGGTAACAATCTCGTCCAGACTCTTCCTCTTTTTCTCCGGCACTCTCTCTTCCGCGGGATAGCCCAAGGGTAGGAGGGCAATGACTTCCAGATTGTCCGGTAACTCTAGTATCTCATGGCAGCGCTTAGCATCAAAGGCACACACCCAGCAGGTTCCCAAACCAAGATCGGAAGCAGCCAAGGCTATGTGCTCAACAGCAATGCCCAGGTCTACATCGCAGTGGTCTTTGCCGTCTTCCCTCTTCCAGGAGACAGAGTGATCCCCACAGGCAACGATGACAACGGGCGCCTTTCTAAACCAATCCCGAGGATAGGCTTCACCTAACCTGTTTCTTAACTCCTCCTCGGTGACAACAATGAAATGCCAGGGCTGCCGGTTGGCGGCAGAAGGTGCATTCCTGGCCGCTTCAAGTATCTGAAGCAGTTTCTCCCTTTCTACAGGCTTATCCTTGTAGCTCCGGACAGCGTATCTCTTCTTTGTGAGCTCCAGAAATGACATCCTATCTCCCTCCTCTATTGTTCATCCCATGTGCTACACTGAGCAAGTCAACATCCCGGTGGTGATGAGATCATTTCATCAGCACAGAGAAGCTACTGCCTTTGCCAGACGAGGACATCCAATTATCCTCTCGGTTCTATAGCATTATCTTAAGGGATGCTTTCTCATCTCCCTTTTAGGGATGGACCGTGAAGGATGAGTGTATCTCTCCTTGCTGATGTCCACCTGTGCCCAACTACCGCTTGCATCCTACGGATAGCACCCCAGGTTGCAACCAGAGTTAAGCAGGTGTGTCGCGGCTCATGCTGTATCAGATTGTTCTCCCTTATCTGTGACTTCTCGGTTCTTACCTGAAATGCCTGCCGCAAGCCTTCTGACGTCGGGGTGCCCCAACCGTCCGGGAAAACGGATATCTGTAGATTGCATTTCTTTTTCTCGCTCGTCGTTGTCTCCAGTGGCGTCACAGTCCGGGGAGTTAAGGGCAAGATTCATCCCTTGCTGCCTTTCTTAACACATGAAGTGCGCAATCCTCAGCAAGGGCTCAAGCAACTAATCCTTGACGGGATTCGAGCAAACTCTTGATGGTTTGGATTAAGGCAGCAGTCTGATGTAAAAAGAAAAATCCCCATCTTGAGCGGTAGAGGTGGATGAACCTGTCTTGTGATTCCCAAAAGGGTCAATGTTAACCTTCGTGGGCATACTGAGTACTAGCTGGACATCTCTGGGTATTGAAACCCCTACTCGTAGAGATGGACAGGTAAGTGGGATAGGATGCCTTGGTCCATACATGATGTGGACGGAAAAGGCAGGAGTAAATGAATACTTTGCGAAGATTGACAATATCCTGACGAGCGGGCATCAGGGGTGTTTGGAGCTCTCCAGCGAGATTGTGGCTCTAGCAGGCCTAACAGATGAGCTGTTGGAGGCTGAAAGACTCCACATTTCAAACGCTCTAGCTAGTTTGTTGGTGATCTCTGAGTGGGATGTAGTGCGCTACGATTTCATCAACCAGAAGCTGTGTGGTGATAAATCCGTCATCAAGAGCAAAAAGACTGATCTCCTAAAGCTCGTGAAGAGGGAGAAGATGGTTCTGAAACCCTGTAGGTCGGAGGATGCACTGTTGGCGTATGGCATAGGCCAAGAGGCTGCACACAGAGCCTTGAGAGATGTCTACCTGATGCATGCTTCGTCAGCACAAGGTGTATGAATTCTGTCGTTAGCTAGATCGCAAACCCCGATAAAGAGGGAATCTATTAAGTGTCTTTCCCGCACACGCGGGGGTGTTCGGCGCTTGCGAGTTTGGTTAAGGCTGCCGACCTCCCTGATTGGTAGGTTTGCCTCTGTCACCGCATTCAGAACTGGGGGTGTGATGCAGTTGAGAACTATCACGATCGTTGGGGCAGGGATGATGGGCTCGGCCATGTGTACGCCTGCGCATGACAACGGCCATATAGTACGGCTGGTGGGAACCCCGCTTGACCGTGAGATTATTGCCAGTGTTAAACAAAGCCGGTTTCACCCGACGCTTCAGCGGCATCTACCAACAGGCGTTCAGGCCTATCAAATTGAAGAGTTGGAGCAGGCCTTGGATGGTGCAGAGCTGGTAATTGGAGGGGTAAGCAGTTTTGGTGTAGATTGGTTTTCGGAACAGGTCTTGCCGCTGATCCCAACACACCTTCCTGTTTTGCTTGTCACCAAAGGTCTTGCAGCAGAGTCAGATGGGGAGCTCATCCCTTTCCCTCACTACATGCAGAGAAAAGTAGGTCTGGGGAAACGGCTTTCCCTCAATGCAGTTGGTGGACCATGTACCAGCTATGAGCTGGCCGACCGCCGGCCTTCGGTGGTGTGTTTCTGCGGTGAGGACGCCAGCACATTGGCGCGGCTGAAGGAGATGTTGGAAACCGACTACTACCATATCAGCATATCCACCGATGTGGTGGGAGTCGAGGCTGCTGTGGCTTTGAAGAATGCCTATGCTTTAGGGGTAAGTTTGGCTATTGGCTTGATTGAACGGGAAGAAGGAATTGGCTGCCGTGAGGCCTACAACCCCCAAGCAGCCCTGTTTGGTCAGGCTATGCGGGAAATGGCATCCTTAGTTGGGCTGGTAGGAGGGAAGGAAGAAAGCCTTGCCTTTGGCATCGCTGACTTGTATGTGACCATTTTTGGTGGCCGTACTCGGCGCTTGGGAACACTGCTGGGTCGCGGTCTATCCTTCCAAGACGCCATGACTGAGCTAGAAGGAATCACCTTGGAGTCCGTTGCCATAGCTACTGCCGTGGCAAAGGCTATGCGCATCCAGGAGGAGAAGGGCGCAATCAAGATGACGGATTTCCCACTTCTGAAACACGTAGATGAAATCATCAATCAAGGTAAGCATGTAAGCATCCCATGGAAGGAGTTTACGCATCAATTTCTGTAGGCCCCGAGTTCACCGTGTATTTCGGTTAATTCGATCACTGCCTTCGGTTCAAGCCGATCGCGCGTTTCGGTTCATGGCGATCAGTGAACGAGTAATCAGATTCCTGTATACCCCAGGGGGTATCCTCTTCCGGTTGTTCAACCTTTGTGGTTGCTGTGTACGCGTCAAGCTTTAGTAGGCGAGAGACCTCGCCACAATTGGTGTTCATAAAGCTGTGCTGAAGCCGCTGAGGTTCCGTAGAGCTATCACCCAGGGTTTCGTAGAGTACCCTAAGCTAGGCAT
>JAAYGB010000029.1 GCA_012727955.1 Bacillota bacterium | reverse complement strand
CTCCAAGATTTGGAGGCTCACTGCGTCCTAGATCAAAAGCTTCTACTTGCTCTCTTGACACCAGGAGGTATTAACGTGAACCAAACAAAGGGAAAATCTGAAGTTACCTGGTACAGCAGCGTAGCCAAAGTCGCCTTCTCAAACTCAGGGGAGACAGTATCAGCCAGTCAATCACCTTACCAACCCACTAGAAGTGATAGCCGCAATAGTTCTGGACAGGGGCAAAGTCAACCTTCCTTCCTGGTGCAGGCTGTTCTCTGGGCATATTTTGAAGCCTGCCGAAGGGGTTTGATGCAGCAAGAGGGACCGGCTCCGTGGGAAGCATCGGCTAAGGTCTTGCCCCCAGCGGAACAAGAAGCCTGGGAGTATTTTGCCGCCGCGATGCTTGACCAAGGACAGGGACAACTCCTGCACGATAAAGATCAGCTGCAAGAACGGGCCCTCTCTGTCTACTCCCAGGCGATAGACCCTAAGGAACAATCTGGCAGCAGCTGGCTACGTCGGGTTAGAACGCTATTGGAAAAACTTTAAACTCGTCGGCGACAAAACACGTAGTGCCCACCTGGAGTCTCGGTGGGCACTACGTGTTTTCTGCTATCGGAACAAAGGATAAAAGCTGACTATACTCATCACAATGAAAATCAACGCCATGACCAGGTTGTAGGCCGGTGTATTCTTACAGTCCCCCATTTCCCTGCTGTTGCCCACTAAGAGAAGCATTAGTGCCAAGAAAGGCATGAAAAAGGCACCCAATACCGAGTACAACAAAGTCAAGCCAATGGGCTCTCGGAAAAACAGCAGCAGCAATGGAGCCAGGAAGATATAGAGTACATACCCTTGGTAGTACTTGCTCTGCATCCCCACTTCTACATTTTCATCCTGCTTAACAATCCTTACGGCATCGTTAAACAGATAGGGGATTGCCTGGTAAAAGGACAATACCGAAGAGAACACCGCGGCCCAAAAGCCAAGGACAAAGGCCCAGTAGCCAAAGGGACCCATGATGGACTCTAGCGTCCGGGCTAAGTCGATAATCCCTTCTTTGCCGGCTATCTCCCCACCAATAGGATGAATCAACACGGCGGAGACAACCACCACCGATAGGGAGAAAACAAAGGTTACTATGTATCCAATGAGCAAGTCCACCCGGACCGTAGGCAATTCCTTTTTGTCCTCAATATTGCACTCCCGCAGCCAATAGCTGTAAGCCATGATGGTTACGGTACCGCCCACTCCACCCATCAGTGCCAACACCTTGAAAATCACATCAAACCAGCCTCGGCCCTGGGGCAAGGCGGGAACTAGTAAGCCCTTGAGGACTGCCAAGAGCGGCGGTTTCACCACAATGGCGGAGATGACGAAGGCGAAGAACATCATAATCGCCAGGATCTTCATGATCTTCTCAAAGATCTTGTATGTACCGGTGCGAATGATCACTAACCCAAATATCGCTGCGATGATTCCCCAAACCTCCAGAGGGAAGATGGGAAACATCGCACTGGTTACCAGACCGACGCTGGATAACAGCGCCCCGCCAACGATAAAGGACCAAATTACCAGGTAGACGATGAAATAGTAGTTAAACCACCGAGATCTACTGCTGTACCCTTCCATGAAGGTCCTACCGGTAGCCAACTGATACCGGGCCATCCCCTCGTTGAGGAAATATTTGAATAAGGCTCCGATTAACAGCGCCCACAACAAACTGTATCCATAGGATGCTCCACTGACTGCCGAGGAGACCACATCCCCTGCTCCAACCCCGGCGGCGGCCAACACAATTCCCGGTCCGATTAAGGACCACTTAACTTTTTTCATTCCCCTGCCTCCAATGCCAAGCACTCGCTGACAACTTGTTCAACTACCTATCACTCCGCCTCGGTACCAGACCAGGGTCGAAGGTTATTCCGGTATGGTGTATTCGAAAGTGGCTCCTCGATCTCCTCCCCTTTGTTAAAGGGGTCAGCCTGACTGCCCAAAAACCGTCCACCGGGTAAGAAACCGATCAGCTATCCTTTGATTCCCTAAGGTTCATCTGAAAGGCTAAAGAATAGAGGCTTTCACCCAAGTTCACATACTCCACACTAACATGGTCCGGAACTTCTATCCGAATGGGGGCGAAATTCCAGATTCCCCGTATCCCGTGGTGTACCATGATCTTTGCTACTGGCACCGCTTCTTCCGCGGGCACGGCGATGACGCCAATATCCACGGGATTTGACTCCAAGAAGCTTTCCAGTTCCCAGGCCGGTCTGACCGACACCCCGCCGATGGTGGTGCCGATGAGTCTTTCATCTTGATCAAACAGGGAAAGGACCTCAAAGCCCTTGGCACGAAAGCTGGGATATCGGGCTACCGCGGCGCCGATGTTTCCTGCCCCGACAATAACCAGGCGGTATTGTCTATCCAGTCCCAGGATCCGTTCAATAGCAGCCAGAAGCTCCTCGACCCGGTATCCGTAACCCTGTTGGCCAAACCGCCCGAAGATACTCAGGTCTTGACGGATCTGCGGCGCTTTGACCCCAACCCTATTGGCTAACTCTTGGGAAGATATCCTCTCTACCTCCCGCCGCTGCAACAGGCTCAACTCTCGATAGTAGATAGGTAAGCGCCGGATCACTGCTTCGGGTATTCCCGCCAGATTCTTACCGGTTTCGGACATGGTCATTCCCCCTGAACTTCCCATTTATCAGCCTCGTTATCCCAAGGGAATCCGCAGCTGAAGAGCTCGGCCTACCTTGTAACTAGGCGCTCTGTTTCCTAAATCCTTCGTTAATCTCCTATCATTGTTCGTGACAAATATCACAATTTCCGTTGTTATTATAGCAAAAGCCCCTCTCGACTGCAAACAGCATAAGCGATAACAGGTCTGCCAGCAGGATAAAGGGACGATAACGGCGGGGCACCCTTCAGACTATTACATTTGGGGAAGCCCGCGATAGGCTTCCCCAAGTGTAATCTCGCTGATGGTATCTGTTAGACTGATAGCAACTCCTCGCTCAGTTCAAGATCCCAAACCCAAGGATGGTCTGGGGGAAAAAGAATGGAAAGGAGCTGAACCAGGGTTTCGTCCTGGGGTCGGACTACATCGGCCCGATCCTCCAATCCCTTGTAACCCATGATCATCTGCGTCAAAACTGGACCGGGAATCCAAATCCCTTGGGCCTTGTCGCTTACCGGTACCACCCTCACCTGGCCCTGACGAATCTCTAATCCAGCGGATCCCACCTCAGAGGTGATAGTGTAACAACCGGAGTGGTTAGACAGGGGCGACGCCGCCAATCGCCGGGACATCGTCGCAGACAATGCATCCAGGGTGTTGGCCAAGTCTATAATCCGAACCATACCACCCCAAGTCCCAGGGTAGATCTCGTTGGTACAGGCCCTCCGGGCTCCCCAGCGGTAAAGATACCGAGCTAGAGGACTGGTATGGGGGCCCATCACCCCAATCTCACGCACCTGAGGATGGGCTTTGCTCAGCTCGAAGAGGTATGAGGCCATACTCTGGCAAGCCGCTTCATTGATAGCCCCGGACTCTCGAACAGTGAGCTCCCCATCGGACTCTGTCAGCCAAAGATATCCGATAACGGCCCCACCATCGCTAACCACTATCCACCGGTGGGGACCGAAGGTTGTGGTTTGGAATCGATGCTCCCAATAACCGAGAGAACGGATGGCTGATCCGGAAATGTGTCGATTGCAAAAATCGTAGATACTGCTAACCGCCCCGAGATCCTTCTGCTCCATGGCTCTAACTTGATGGGTGGGCTGCAAATCAGTTAATTGTCCAGGGGCGATGGTCGTGTAGGTATACTTGTGAAAGGGCAAGGCGTATTCGAAGCCAAATTGCTGGTAGAAATTCGGGATCCCATAGAGCCAACTTAGGGCTATCCCTTCCTCCTTCATATACTGGATCCAATACTCCATCAGTTGTGAGGCCAGTCCCCGCCCGCGAAACTTTGGATGGGTTCCAACGGCCTCGATTTCTCCGGCCCTTACTTCAGAGTCCCCCAATCGCACCCTATGGGGAAAGAGTCCAACAAAGGAAATTATCCTCCCATCTTCTTCAATATACGCGAAATTGTCGGGGCGCCGGAAGGGACTGCCGAAGATCACTCTTTCCAAAATCGATACGGCATCAGGAAACACAATCTTGATAAACTCCATCACTCGATCATAGTCATTGACGGTCATATGCTTTATTTCACTCAACATTAATGCCTCCTAAGCAGTAAGTAATACGGCACCTGCCACTGCGTAGTTTCATGCAACACTGCCACCGGGTCAGGTATCACCGACTTCGTCCTGGCCATCTCTACTCTGCCTTGCACCTTGCTTACTCCTTAGATCACAAAAGGGCTGTAGATGAACCGCCGTCCATCTACAGCCCTTAATCGCAATACCAACAACCAACGGCTCCTGGACATTCCCCTTATGAGAGGCTTCCAAGCCGCGGCAGCGCATTACAAATATATCAAGACCGCCGACTCCATGGTTGACAAAGCAATTCCATGGATAGCCAGTCTCCGGTGAGAGCTGTGTGGACTAGAGGGTGTTCTAATAACTCAACGCCACGTAGAGTAAAAATGCCTGCCCTCTTGCAGAGGGACAAGTTAGACAGCTGGGTGCCCCAAATAAGACGGAAATATGCCAAAAAGCAAATGTCCGTTCCGAGGATCCCCAACTACCAGCTGCACTTGAGCATTTTTCTGGCGTCGATTAGATTACTAAAATAGAACACCTACAGTCATACAACTCCACTCCCATCGTTGTTTCCCAACAACTATATCATACTCGACAAAATTCTGTCAATGAGAATCTAGAAACCAAGACAACGTATCTTTGCTCACATCCGAGAAGGATGTCAACAAGGCTGTGACTAGAATAGATTGTTCAGGAAATGGGACAGGACTCCACCCATCACCGATTGCGAACGGTGGGTGCCATAACCAAATCCGAGGCTGACAAGGAAAATAGACAGGGCACCTCCAAGGGGTTGGGTGAGGTTATCCCACAGCACCCCCATGAAATACCATCCCGGGATATGAAGAATCACAAACATCACTGACGTTATTACATTGGCTCTCCACGAGGAATACCTCCCTTGCAGGTTTCCCTGGATCGCTCCCCGCATCAGAAACTCCTCAAGAATCGGTGCAACGACCAAAAGGTTAAGGAGCGGAAAGCTAAACTGGGTCGGCAGAAGGTCATTTCCCTGCAGGTAATTAGGAATAATGCCCGTTAGGGCGATGAGCAGCCCTATTCCACCGCCCCAAATTAACCACCCTTTCCACTGCGGGAAGTTAAAAACTTCCCGCAGACTACGATTAGACAGTCTCAAGAGCCAAAGGGCTGGTACTATCCAAATGACCAACTTGGCCGTAAGCCAATAGAAGAAGCTCTCCTTACTCGTTGTCAGCCAAAGGACGCTTTGCTCCAAGGAGATTTTCAACAGCCACGCGCCGATCCAGGCCATCATCAGAAGGACGAAGGCAAGATAAGTGGATTTCACTATCCGATGGGATGATACACCGGTCCTATTCATCAGTCGAACCCCTTCTACTTCAGATACCGTGTGATAGATTAGTTACCACCCTGTGTATAAGCCAAGCTGTTATGCGCCCTATTAACTTACCGCCACTTCCCCGCCAAGCACCTTGAGGTAGTCTTCGTAGTTTCTCTTGAGCAGCTGAGGAGTATCCAAGTCATAGGGGCATTGGGCTCGACATTGCCCGCACTCGATGCACTCTTCGATTTGCCTCATCATGTCCTGGGCCCTAGGCATCAGCCATCGCTCCGAGGGTGAACGTCTGAGCAGCAGGGACATTCTGGCACAGGTGTTGATGGCAATCCCCGCGGGACAGGGCATACAATAACCACAACCTCGACAGAATTCACCGCTCAGCTCCTGTTTTTCCCTTTCAATGAAGTCCCTTCTTTCGCTGGTCAACTGGGGAGGATTCTGTAGATGACGGAGAAACTCCTCAAGTTCCGACTCCCGCTGAATCCCCCAGATGGGAACGACATTGTCATACTGGTCCATAAAGGCATAGGCTGCGGCGGAATCTGTGATCAGCCCTCCAGACAGTGCCTTCATGGCAATGAATCCCATCCCTGCTTCCTTGCACTTGGCGGCCAGCTCAATTTCCTTGTCCGAGGACAAATAACTGAAGGGAAATTGCAAGGTTGCATACAATCCCGAATCAATGCATTCCTCGGCGACCCCCAACATGTGATTGGTAAGGCCAATGTGGCGGATCTTTCCCTGCTTTTTTGCCTCTAACATGCATTCATACATCCCAGTTCCATCCCCGGGCTTGTAGCACTGGCTGGGGTTATGAAATTGGTAAATGTCTATGTAATCAGTTCTCAGCAGTCTCAGGGAAGTCTCTAAGTCCTGCCAGAAGTCCTCCGGGGTCTTAGCCATGGTCTTGGTGGCAATTACAACCTGATCCCGCATTCCGGCAAAGGCTTCTCCCAGCTTTTCTTCGCTGTCGGAATAGGCCCTAGCGGTGTCAAAAAAGTTGATCCCACCCTCAAAGGCCCTTCTGAGAATCTTCACTGCGGTTTCCGTGTCCACCCTTTGGATCGGGAGCGCCCCAAATCCATTTTTCTCGATGATCAGTCCAGTGCTGCCAAAAGTGATATGTGCCATCTCTCTCCCTCCAAATTCTTTGCTGCTGGCCGAGACTTTGCCCAAAGAGTCTTAGTCTAATCCTCGGAATTAATCAGTTCATTTTCCCTGGGAATGATTTTCCTCTCATAGCTTTCAATCTTGTAGTTGAGCCGCTCCAGTGTCTTCTGCATCTCTTCCACTCTGGCCTGCAATAGGTCCCGCTGTTCCCGCAAGAGCTCCTTCCGCTGGTCGATGGTGGCATCACCCTGCTGGAACAGCGATACGTACTTAATCAATACTTCGATGGATAAACCCGCGCCTCGCATGCACTTAATAAACTCGATCCACCGACAATCCTCTTCGGTATAGTCCCTTATTCCACTGGCAGTGCGATTCACCGGCGGGATCAGTCCCACTCGCTCATAATACCGCAGGGTATCCGGCGAAAGGCCAAACCTCTTGCTTACCTCGGCGATCATCATCGGGTATCAGCCCCCTAACCCTCGGGATGTTCACATCCTCCTCTGTAGAGTCACACCTTGTCCGACCTTAGGATATCATCTGGAGTTGGCTCTAAGTCAAGGGGTTCCAGGACTGAGACTGTTCCCCTTAATCGTCATGTCTGTCTACCGGATACACGGTGCAACATAGGCAACGGTCATTACCATGCCTATCCTCACTGCCCGTCGCATAGTAATTAGGTAGTTATCGGGAATACCTGTAGGGAGGTGAGGGGTCAATGCCGGATTTTACTAACCCCTATTCGGTCTTGAGTCTGGGGCGGAAAATGACTCGTGCAGAGCTAATCCGAGCGGTAAGGTTCAGTATTGCAGCGGAGTATGAGGCTGTGCAAATCTACATGCAAATCGCCGAGGCATCAGACAACCCTTTGGTTGCCGAAGTGATGAGGGATGTGGCTGCCGAGGAGATTGTTCATGCCGGGGAGTTTCTGCGGATACTATATGAGATCGCTCCAGAGGAAGCCAGACTATATGAGGAAGGTTATCAGGAAGTTGAGGAGATAATTAAGAAGTACCGAGCAAAGTGATAGGTTGCGACAAGACCGCTGGACATTACGATGCACCGAGGTACTTCCCTCGGTGCATCTTCTGTGGAGCACGTCATCCACCTTTGGGACAAGTCTAGGTATTCTACTTGATGGATGAGAAATGGGTAGACCTTCGCTCCTCCTTTGGCGGCAGGCCGTAGGCTTCCTTCCCCAGGCGAATGCTCTTGATGAGAAAGGCCATGTTTCTGGCCAGAGTACGCATCGTCTGCAGACCCTCTTCGTCGGCCCGAACATCCTCCGGCGTGTATCCATGGACCATATTCCAGTATTGGCTGGAAACCACGGGCATGCTGGATATGGTGAAATACTTGTTCAGTTGATCAAAGGTCGCCGTGTTGCCACCCCTTCGAGCCGAGACAACGGCAGCGCCCACTTTCATTGTCTTATCAAAAAGGGTGCTGTAGAATAGGCGGTCAAGGAAGGAAACCAGGGTTCCGTTTGCCGAGGCAAAATAGACCGGTGAGCCGATTACAAGCCCATCACTGGCCGCAAATTTCGGTGCTGTCTCATTGACCAGGTCATCAAAGACACATTTTCCATGCTGCTTGCAGTGACGACAACCGATACATCCCCGAATTTCTTTATTGCCTACATGAACAAGTGAAGGCTCTATCCCCTCTTCCTTGAGAGTTGTTGCTACTTCTGTTAACGCGGTAAAGGTACATCCCTTGGCATTGGGGCTTCCGTTAATCAACAAGACCTTCAATTTGGCATCTCCACCCTTTCCAAATAACAGCTCATCTAAGTAGTCCTAGGCGAGATTGACCTGTTACCTATGTCTCAGATCCAGGGTATCACTTGGAGTCGACTCTAAGTCAAGGGCTGATCCGTGAAGTTCGCCAGGAGCCCTGAGGCCCAAGGAGCAGAAGTTGCAGTGTGAGGGCTGAAGCATAAAGTAAGATAGAGCCCAATTGCGGCTGAAAATAAAGAAATCGACACCGCGGTGGACGATGTCGACTTCTTACTTTGCAGTAGGATTACTGGTGCCCCGCCAGGGACTCGAACCCCGGACACCCTGATTAAGAGTCAGGTGCTCTAGCCAGCTGAGCTAGCGGGGCAAGTATGGTAGCGGCGACTGGATTCGAACCAGTGACACTACGGGTATGAACCGTATGCTCTAGCCAACTGAGCTACGCCGCCACATCTTGCATTGAAGGATAAATGGTTGCGGGGGCCGGATTTGAACCGACAACCTTCGGGTTATGAGCCCGACGAGCTACCAGACTGCTCCACCCCGCGATGATTAGTGGTGGACCCGGACGGAATCGAACCGACGGCCTCTTGAATGCCAT